>NZ_JABXWS010000009.1:0-10930 GCF_015594425.1 Novosphingobium sp. HR1a | reverse complement strand
TGTCTCCGCGTTCGCCCACTTCCACCGGAACGCGGCGGAAGCGACCGGGCGCCTCCACGCGGAAGATGTAGTTCTTCATGCCGGATTCGAAGATCGCGGCATTGGGAACCTTGATCGCGCGGCGGCCGTCGTCGGTGACGAGGCGCGCACGGGCGTACATCTCGGGCTTGAGCGCGAGGTCGGGATTGCCGACTTCGGCGCGCACCTGCACACGGCGCGTGGCCGGGTCTACCGCGAGGCCGATCTGCGTGATCTTGCCGGTAAAGCGGCGGCCGGGCCAGGCCGGTACGTCGAATTCCACCGCCTCGCCGATGCGTGCGCGGCTGCTCGACGCCTCGGGAACGTCGAGGAACAGCCACAAGGTGCGCGGGTTGGACACGGTGTAGAGCGGGGTCTGTCCGGCGCCGACCTGCTGGCCGGGATTGATCTGGCGGTCGATGACGTAGCCGCTGACCGAACTGGTCAGCGCCAGCGCATCGCCCGCGCCGCTCCCCAGGTTGCGCAGGCGCAGGCGCGCACGCTCCAGTTCGGCCCCGGCCCCGGCGGCATCGGCCTGCGCGCCTTCGAGATCGCGGCGGGAGATCGCGCCCCCGTCGAACAGCATGTGCGAGCGGGCCATCTCGCGCGCCTTGCGAGTGCTTTCGGCCTGGGCGGTGAGCAGATCGGCGCGCGCCTGGCCGAGATCGGGCGCATCGAGATAGGCCAGTGCCTGCCCGGCCTTCACCCCTTGGCCGATGTCGGCCAGAACCTGCGTCACCCGCCCGGCCACCGGCGCGCCGACGCGGCTGGTCTGCGATTCGTCGAGTGCAAGACGCGCGTTCATGTCGGCCGAGATCGGCAGCGGGCTGGTGGTGGCGGTGACGATCTGCACGGTGTCGAGTTCGGCCGAGCCCGGCGCATAGCTGATGAGGTCGGGCGACTTGCTCGGCGCGGCGGCGGGCGGCGCATCGGACTGGCCGCAGCCGGCAAGCGGGGCGGTCAGAGCGGTGGCCAGCAGGGCTGCGCCAAAGGCTCGGCCAAATGCTGCGGGGGCAGAAGCCCTCATCGATCGTCTCCGGTGGTTTCGCCAGTGGTTTCGGCAGCCTGAAGCTGCGCGATGGCATGGGCTTCGTCGGCACGAGCATCGACCGCGCCAAGTTCTACGGTCCGCAGCGAGCGGCGGGCATCGAGCAGTTCGAGCAGCGACGTCGCCCCGTTGGTATAGGCGAATTCGGCGACGCCCGCGGCATCGCGCGCGGCGGGCAGTTGCCGTTCCTCGATCTCACGGCGTCGTTCGCTGGCCTGGGAAAGCGACTGGCGGGCGATGGTGATCTCGGCCGTTGCCACGGCCGCCGCCTTGCGCGCCTCCGCCTCGGCCTGGACCAGCGCGGTGCCGGCGGCGTCCACTTCGCCGCTGTAGCGGTTGCGCACCGGCAACGGCACGGAAACGCCCACGCCGACGCTGCTGCCGACGCCGAGGTCGTCCATAGCGTGTTCGTACTGCATGCTGACGGTCACGTCGGGATGGCGCAGCGCATGCGCGCCGTCGAGGCTGCGCCGAGCCGCCTCGACGCGCGACTGCGCCGCCAACACGTCCGGACGGCGCAAGGCCAGAAGGTCCGCCGGCTCCGTACTGGCGGCGGCGGGCGCATCGCCCCAATCACCGCTTGTAGCAATGTCGGGCGCATCCCGTTCTCGTCCGATCAGGGTGGCGAGGCCGAGCCGCGCCACCTGCAGCGCGATCGCCGCCTGCTGCGCGTCGGTCTTCGCGCGGGAGGCTTCAACCGCCTGACGCGACAGGTCCCCGCGCGAGATCGAGCCCGCGTGCTCCTGCGTATGCGCCATGTGCTGGCTGTCGGCATAGCTGGCCGCAATCGCCGAAAGGATGGCGCTACGCTGCTCTGCCGCCTTGAGGTCGAAATAGGCGCCGTACACGGCCTCGCGCATGTCGCGCCGCGCGCTGGCTAGGTCCCCTTCGGCGGCATCGATCAACGCGCGCGCTTCGCCGGTCCGGGCCTGCCGCTTGCCACCGCGCTCCAGCGGCAGGTCGATGCCGACGACGGTGTCCGCCACCGAATCCAGCGGGCGCCTGCCGATCCGCCCCGGACGCAGCTGCACCGCGCTGAGATTGAGGTTCGGGTTGGGCGCGGTATCCGCGATCCGCAGGTTGGCCTGCGCAGTCTTCAACGCCAGCCGGGACCGGATCACATCGATGTTGTCGGTCTCGGCAGCGGCCATCGCCGCGTCGAGACTGAACGCGGTCTGCTGCGACGGAGCGGGCGATGCTGCAAGTGCGATGGGGGTGATGAACGGCAGCGGTGCAAGGCAGGTCAATGCGCATGCCAGCCACCGCTCACGAACGACCTTGAACGGCGTCATGAACGATGAATGTCCCTCGGATTTGCGCGGGATTTATCGGCTTCGAAAGACAAGTTCCAGCGAAGTCTGCACCGATCTGCATGAAGATTTCGTAATCTTTTGGCAATGCAGCATACACCCTCCATTTTCCCGCCTGGAGAATACTTGAAATTCAGCCCCGCCAGGCAATTGTCCCCTCTGACAACATTCCACAAGGCAATGCACATGTCATCGCGTTAGCGACCGATGCCGGCAAAGCGGATGCAATTCTTGCAGGCATGAAGCTATCCGATTGCCGGCACACGCAAAATGCGCATTTTACGCGGCTTTCGAACTGCCCAAGCGGTGGTGGCCGGCGGAGACGTAGCGGAAATGGCGAAGATCGCTGCCTGTGAGCCGGTGGCAGCACGACCCAGCCAATCACCTCCGCCTGTCCGGGACCGCCGCGGATTGTGGAAAAGGAGGGGAGCTTTTTTGCCCTCTAACCATGTGAGGGATAGCCCATAGCCTGACTTAGGTGGATGCTCGCTACTGCTTCGGTCAGGATGAGGTCGTGCCCGTTGCCGACCACTGGCGCATGGCCACCCGTGCACCAGTGCGCACGAATGACTGTATTCATGACTGCTGCGTGGAAAGAGCATCAATACGGCTGAGATGCATATAACGCGGAGCTCACCGCCGCGCGCACGAGATTGGAAAAAGGCTTTCTGTAAAGGTTTGCGCGACTATCTTCGCAAGAATGCAGGCGAGACCGTCACAAGCATCAATCTTGAGAACCCCATGGCGGCTGCCAGTGATCAAGACCTGCGCGCGACCTTCAAGAAATGACTCTTCGGGGACCAAACGGTGTAAAAGATGAGTTCCTCTTCGCCGCGAACGCCCAAAATCTCCGCAAACTGCCAAGTTGATCCCGGTCCCCGCGCAGGCGATGCCCGGCTGAGCGCCCGAGCCCGACTGACCTCTCGTTCAAACCCCGAACTACGCGATGCCATTTTCAACACTATCGATCGACTGCGGAGATGCAGCTATGCGTCCCGTTGTGGACGTTAAACGACCTCCACTTGCGATGCTCTGGCGCAGTCCATCCGCTTTCCCGTCCTGCAGGCCCAAAAATGACCCAAAAGAGACTGGCGGCTTTAAATTGAAGACGGCGAACATGTGCCATTATCGAGATGGCAATACGGACCCCACCTCTTCAAGAATGCGGCAGCCGGCTAGAACACCTTCGCCACCGGCATTGATCGACGTCTATATTTTTTCCGAAAGACGGCGCGCGCGACTGGCACAGCGCTTAGTCCGCTGGAGATTTCATCAGACGATTATCGCCCCGACCATGGCAAGCACACGACATTCACCAAGAACTCGTGCAGGCTGATCATACGGAAAGATTATACTGTTACTGACCGTTGACTTCTGCGACATCGGGAACGCTTTCACCGATGTGCAAGGCTTTCACTTTCCGAGCATCCTCGGTTTTCTGAGCGCGATCAGCCAGTTCGGTCCATGCAGACACCGCGCGCAGGCAGCGGTCTCGCACTTGAGGGAGTCTTGCGGCATCGGCCGCAATCGTCTGGAGATCGGCTTGCTCGCGATAAAATGCCAGCGACGACATAAATGTACTCCTGCCTCCGGCGGAAGATTGGCGAACCTTCGTAAAGGTCCGCCAATCCGGTTTGTTCAGGCCGACTGGAGATTGACGGCCGAAGTCTTGCCGCGACGGTCGGTTTCCAGTTCGTAGGACACGCGCTGATCCTTGTTCAGGGTGCGCATGCCTGCGCGTTCGACCGCGCTGATGTGAACGAAGGCGTCATCGCCGCCCGTTTCGGGAGCGATGAAACCGAAGCCCTTATCGGCGTTGAAGAATTTTACGGTGCCGGTGATCATATGGGTATCCTTTGCCCAATGCAGTATGACGGGCATGCGCCAACAGCGGCACATCCCGGCTTCGTGAGGCTAGTAAAGGACAAAGGGGAGCCTTGGCGGCCCAATATCCGTCGCAGGCGACGTTTCAGCCCGGCTCTTATAGGCGCATCTGAAAAAATAGATAGGCTGAATTGGAATCTCGTCCAAAAACGAATCCGGAATGTCATAGCTATGTGATAGATAGCATCATGAATTCCGCGCAAATGCACAGTTGTCCCTTGAAGATCGAGATCGACGACATCGACTTCATGGGGCACGTCAATAATTCTATATATTTGCAATGGGTGCAGGCAGCCGTCATCGAACATTGGCAGAGAGTGGCATCGCCTGCCGCCGTTGCAGCTTATTTATGGGTCGCGCTCAAACATGAGATCACGTACCGCAAACCGGCATTCCTTCGCGACCAGCTGACGGCCAATGTAGTGCTGGAGCAGGTCCGCCGGGAGAGCGCATTCTACGAAACGACGATCCGGCGCGGCAGCGAAGTGATTGCCGAGGTGAAATCGCGCTGGTGCTGCGTCGATGCGGTGTCGCAGCGTCCGGTCCGGGTGACAGCCGCCGTAATGGCATGCTTCTTTCCTGGAGCCTCCGAGGAGCAAGCCGCTCCAGCGTCAAGATGAAGCGAGGCCCAATCTGTCTTCGTCCGTGTAGATGTCGAACCGGGAAAGTGTGACGGGTCCGAAGGTCATCGTCAGCGCCGCATCGGCTGCGTCACGTCCTCGCGCCATCAATATTCGCCCGCTGCGAGGGCGGTTGTGCCTTGCATCGAAGACATACCAGCGATCGCCCAGCCACACTTCGAACCAGGCCGAAAAATCCATGTCTCCCAGCGGCTTCAACAAGTCCATGTCGCCGAGATAGCCGGTGCAGTAGCGTGCAGGCAGGTTCATACAGCGGCACAGCGTGATCGCCAGATGCGCGAAATCGCGGCAGACACCTTCGCGCTCCTCGAACACATCCCACGCTGTCTTTGTCGACCTTGCCTTCATGTAGTCGAAGCGGATGTGACGATGTACAAAATCGACGATGGCCTGGACCAATGCCCAACCCGGCGGGGTGCTGCCGAACAGGTCCCACGCCATTTCGCTCAGGCGATCCGTTTCGCAATAACGGCTGGCCAGAAGGTAGAGCATGACATCGTCCGGCAAAGCCTCGATCGCTGATTGCGAGGCTTCCGGTTCGACCGGATCGGGGGCGAAATCATCCTCGATGACGAAGCCGCAGGACAGCGTCAGGCCGCCGGCCGGAATGGTGAGACGGGTACAGATATTTCCGAAGCTATCGACGTAATCATAGATCGGGACGTCAGGCATCGTGAACAGTCGCTGCGGCGTGCGCAGATCCTTGTTGCGCGAAGGATGGACGCTCAGATGCGCCAGCATCGGCACAGACTGTTCGCATGTGAAGGCTATATCGTAACCCGCGCGGATCAGCATGCGGGCTTCAGGTCCGCAAGGGCGCGCTCCACCCGGTTCAGGCCCTCCGCGGATTCCACGGCGAGATCAAGCGGTCGCCCGCCAAGCTTGCCGCAAGCCGTGTTGAGATAGGCGATAGCCTCGTCCCGGCCTCCAAATGTTTCGAGCGCCAGCTTCGTCACCTGCCCCTGGCGGCTCGCCGCATCAGGGGCTAGCTTCGGGCGATCCGACCATCGCATTTTCGCGCGAGCCGGCGGGGCGGGTTTGTCTTCGCTTTCCATTCAGGATTTCCTATTGATACGGGCGTATCCGACGCGCAGCGACCTTCCGGAGCAGATTGGTTACCTGCAGCTGGCCGATGAGAGAGGCGCTTGCCATCTCAAGCATGGTCCCTTCGTGATCGGGGCCGGGGCCGCGAAGAAAATCCCGCGCCGCCACCCGACCCCCGAGAAGAGCGAACGCGAGATCGGCTATTTCGCTGCGCCGCAGGAAGATCGGATCATCTCTTGAAATCCGGCTCCATTGGCGTCCGCACGTCGGGATGCCCGCCGAGCGCGACCTTGGGCGGGCCAAGTGGTTTGGCGACGACCAGTTCATGACCATTGCGGGTAAGCTGAGACACCCATGTCCTGTCGCAGCCGGGCGATCCTGGTTTCATAGTGGCGGACCAGATCGAACCGCGCCCCGGCATCACGGCTGCCCTTGCTGCGGCTGGCGAATTCCATCAGCGCAATCTGATGATGATAAAGTAGCTGATTGAGGTCCATGCAGACTCTCCTTTTGCGGGAGCGCGCTTGGTCTCTCAGTCACCGATGTGCAAAAATGGCCGGCAATATTTACCTTCTACAGGATTTCACGCCGATCGGCGAGTGCATTACCTGAATTGAGGATATATTTAAAAATCCGCACCCTCATTGAAAAATCGATTTTTGTATGTATATGGACATCGCTGCGTCGTTTTTGACAAATTTGCGCCTGCATCGCGCAGGTGTTTTTCAGACATCAGCCTGGCTCTCATGACCGCCGTTTTGCGCATGCATGTCGGCGGGTGCCCTCGTATTCGGGATAGCATGGATTGGCCAAGGAAGAATTACTGACGATGGAAGGTTTTATCGAGGAAATCCTCCCCGATGGGCGCTTCGCGGTTCTGCTCGACAACGAGCACAAGATCATCGCCTACACGGCGGGCAAGATGCGCAAGTTTCGCATCCGCTCGGTGGTGGGAGATCGGGTGCATGTCGAAATGACGCCTTACGATCTTTCGAAGGGCCGAATCGTGTTTCGTGAAAAGACGCCGGGACAAGGCGGAGGGCCGCCGAGACGGCGCAGCGGGTTTAGAAGATAAAGGCGGAAAAGTCCGCACCACAGGAACACATGCATATCAATATCCAAGGCGCGCAAAAGCGCCCCGAAAATACCATCTACCATCCAGCGGCCGGGCATAATGGACCGATCCGGTTGCCCTCCGGTCTTCTGAGCCGGGATCATTTGCAGCGTCTCGTCGCCGCAATGGTCGATTGATCAGACCCTCCCCGATCTCAATCGGGGATGAATTACGGCTTGCGGGCGAACAGGATCACATGGCGAAAGCCTTTGTTGTTCGCCCGCGCCCTAACCGGCGTCCCAGTTGTTGATCGGCGTGCGAAAAGGAACCCCGTTAGCGGGGTGATCGGCGTCCAACGGGCCCCTCATTTCGATGGTTTAGACCACTGGATCACGGCAGTCTGGTTTTCCAGACTGCCGTGATCGGGATATTAGTGGTGGAGACAGTATGCTGTAGAAATGCAGCGCCCGCCGGCTCATCTGTCGGCGGGCGCATTCATTCAGGCTGCCGCGCGCTGCATCATCGCCCGACTGTCATAGGCCTCAAGGATTGCCGCTCGCATCGCCTGCGCCCGCATGTCACCACCCTTCACGCCTTGCACGAAACGGCCCCAGGCCTTCATGTCGAAGGCGTTGAGGGACTTGAGCAGCCTGCCACGGTCGAGCCCTTCCGGTGGCATCACCAAGATCCGCGCCAGACCGAGGAAGACCGACGCGCCGTTCGACAGCACCTGCCCCTTAAATGCATCGGCGATGGCAGCCAATGCCTCAAGGACCAGCTCTTCGCCGTAGCGGCCAAGGACACTGGCAATGCTGCTTGTGAATGCGACCTCGCCCGGTTGCCATGACTGCGACCCTGTCTGCCGCGACACCCGCAATCCAGCCGCTTCGACCACACGATTGATCTCGACCGCATCCTCATCCCCGGTGACAAGAGCGGCGTGGAAATCATCAAGCCGGTTGATCGCTCGACGCGCACGATTAGCAGCCACGAACATCGCCGCCTCGTCTGCCGGTCCTTCATAGGTCGCGATACAGCAGGGCAGATGAGCAATGTCAGGCCGCAGGCGAGCTGCGGCCAACCGATGTTGTCCATCAATGACGAATCGGCGATCGGCACGGCGCGAGACGGCCAGCGGCATGCACAACCGCCAATCCCAGTGAGACGCGATCGACGCGATCAGGCGCCGAGACGAATTGTTCTCGATCGAGCGCTGGTAGTCGCCATCCACCATAAGATCGCCGGTCGATACCCACTCGATGCTTGGCGGAGTTCCTCTCACCGGGGGATAGGAGCGGGCACGCTCCATCTTGCGCCCCTGCTTCGCCTTCCGGGTTGAGGGGATCGCAGTTTTCAGGCTCTTACCTGGGCCGACCATATTCGCAGGCCTCGACGCCGCCATGATACGATCGCGCAATTCCGCAACGCGCTCGTCGACCTCGTCGGCCGTCCAGGCGTAGACGTCGCCGCCCTGCTCCACGACCACGTTCCGATGATGGACCCGCTGCCGCCCGAGACGCGACTGGATCAGAAACGTCCCGTTGGCCTCGACGCGACCTATCATCCACGGGTGCAGCCATCCTGGCAGTGATCGCCCATCATGCGTCCAGGTCTGAATGGCGCCGACCGCGGCGGCTGACTGTGCTTGTTGTGACATACTGCTTCCTTTCGGGAAGCCGACCGGTGAGTCGGCCGGCCCCGAAGGCTCTCATCCTGGCCGACATCGATCTGCCCGATGGCGATGGAGCGTGGCGGATCGGACGCGAAGTGCATCGAGGCGTCCGCATTGGTTCGCGCTTGGCCCTTTCCAGCCCCATGGTGTGCAAGGATGCGCAAGCGCGCCCAATGCGCAATGTGGGAACGAAATGGGAGGCGGCTATCTCAGCCTTCCCGCATTTCCCATGTTTTTTCAGATGATTGTTTGCGATCAGTTGGCGGAGCGGGAGGTATCGAAAATAATTTAGCATGGCGTTGTTTTGCATAGCTTATTTTCTAACAACCATCACCTATACCCTCGTTCAATCCCACACATTGATGAGGGTAGGACGGAATAGCCGTCAGGCATTTGAAGGCGACAAAGCACACACCTCTCCTAAACTTTTCGCGTCTCCCATTTCGAATGTGCCTTGGCAATCAGGACAAGTGATACTTCCTTCCGACCCGATTCGAAGGCTTTCGCAGTGGGGGCAAATGGCTAAGTTATGTTCCATAGCCTCTTCCAAACTGGCGTCCGATGACACTACGAGCGCCAAACGGGGATCAACTATACCGTAGAGATAGAGAGGTCGGTTTCCGGGGTTCGGAACGTCGCCTACTTTCACAACCGCCCCCGAATTTTGCCACTTTTGCACCTTTGAGCGAGCAGCCTGAGTGCTAACGCGGAATACATCGTTTGCGAGTGTGTTGATGGTGAAAGTCAAATCACCAATCTTTTTAAGTTCCGCACAAGATTCGCCATACAGCTCTCGTGCGCGTTCAAGAGCAAAAGATGATAGTGCAGACTTGATAGTCCTAAATTCTATACTTGAACCAAAATTGCCCGATTTCGTATGCTCATCAAGCATTCGCTTGCAAATGCGCACCATATCGCGCGGCGACCCATTCGCGAAGTAAGCAATCATCCGGTGTACGTCATAAGGCGCCCCGGAGGTTACAAGTTCATCAAACCTGTTAATCACGCCACCAGAGTATGTCGCTAACCTGCGCTCCAGTACTTTTTCAAGCTCTCCGACAGACCAATCTAGAGAATATTCTATTAGCCTATCAGGCCTTCCCCCAGCCTCTTGGTAGGGCTCTTTCATTTGGTCCCAGAGAAAGAATTTGAAGGCAGCACCTTCAGTCTCTAACAAAGGAAGATCGGTCAATAGGGCTGCGATTAGCTGGAAAGCCTTGTTGGCATCCTGAGTAGTCTGCGGCAGCTCGTCCGCCCTATCCACCAAAATGTAGACGGACCAAAATCCGATCTTTTGGGCAAACGCTATCAACGCTTCAAATTTGAACCGCATAGGTTCAGATGCGACACCGGGGGAGTCAGGAAGCGTTATAGCGCTGATTCCATAAGCGCTAGTGAATGCGTTTACCAAGCCAGTGACCACACCCCCGTAACGTTTCCAAGCGTCACCGGCCTTATCGCCGAGAGATTTGATCGAATCGATTTGATCCTTGAACCGGGCCGCCGAAAGCCCACCCAAAAGCTGCTTGGAAAGATCGAGTATTAGTTGCTTGTCGATATCATCGACATTACTTTTGTGCACATCCTCGAGCTGGATAAGAACAGCTAATAGAAGAAGCCTAGTTATATTATGTAAGTGATATTCTGAATCAGCCTCACTTAGATTACGGATACCCTCTGTTGGAAATCGATCGTAGGAAATACAAAGGAAACGGCCCTCTGCCTTGCTCTTCCGCTCGATCATAATCTTTTGGGCGGTCTTACCGCCCCCACGCGGTGCGAAGACAACATTGCTCTTTGGCGATTTTGGATCGCCTATCACCGCAGGAAAGAAGGGTGGCTGCACAAAGTAGTGATCGATTAGCGGTTCATCCGCCGCATTCGTGGATGCGAAAGGGTCTTCTTGAAACCCAAACTTCGACAAAAACTCTAATGCCACTACTTCTTCGCCCCTCAAACGTCCCGAAGCAAGTGGCTTATCAGAAGCGGTGCTCCTGATCCAGTGAACTGGTTGCAAGGGTATACCCCACCGATACAAACCATGAGACAGCCCTCATTGTCTCAATAGGGTTGCGAATCGATTTATGATACAGCATACGGTGATGGTCTAGAGGCTATTGAGACGGTTCGCTGTATGTTGGTAGGGTACGCTAGGGTGAGCAGCGCAGGGCAGTCGCTAGAGGTCCAGTTGGATGCTCTACGTGCGGCTGGATGCGACAAAATATTTCAGGAGAAGAAGAGCGGCACCAGCGCAGAAGG
>NZ_JABXWS010000008.1:0-27416 GCF_015594425.1 Novosphingobium sp. HR1a | reverse complement strand
AAGGGGCGCCCTTGCCGATGCTTTGGACTTCGTACGTGATGGCGACACGCTCATGGTCACTCGCCTTGATCGCCTTGCGAGGTCATCAGTGGACCTACACAACATCATTGAACGCATAAGTGCAAAGGGGGCCAAATTCCGCTGCCTCCAGCAAGCTGGAATCGACACCGACAGCGGCATGGGCAAGCTGGTGTTGGCGATCCTTGGCGCGGTCGCAGCATTCGAAACTGATATTCGAAAAGAGCGCCAGCGGGAGGGCATCGAAAAAGCCAAGGCAAAAGGCGTCTACAAAGGCCGTAAACCATCCGTGGATGGCGATACTGTTCGCAAGCTACATTCAGAAGGGGCAGGGCCTTCCGAAATCGCTAAAGGCCTCGGTATCGGTCGCGCCAGCGTGTACCGCGCGCTTAAAGCGCCCCAATGTACTTTGGGCGGGTAGCTGTTACCCCCTACTCTTCAACAGTAGTCATCGTCATCTCTTTTACTAAGGCCCTTCGGCATAGCTCTCGAGAATAGGTTAACAACTCACGCTCGAATTTAGTAAAACGATGGTGACCTTCATGTACAATCCGAGATCGAAGCGTATATATTTCGCTAAATTTAGACAATATCTCTTGTCGATCTGTAATCGACCTGCCTACTAGAAAGGCGCATCGGTTACCAAGGAGGCTAGAAAGCTTGGTGCCTTCGGCATTTCCCCCTCCCAACAATGCTTCCAGAGCAATAGTAGACTCTAACAATCCGTCCAGAGAGTCTTTCGAAATATGTGAACGGAGATACCATATGGCCGCAACCGATAACCGACGCCCGTGATCGTTTAGTTGAAAAACGGATTTGATTATATTTAACTTTCTAAGATTTACCGAATTATCTTCTTTCGTTTTCTTGGAAATTGTACGACCTTGGAGTATACTCATTTCGCCGTAGAAGTCACGCAATTTAGGAGAGAGGCGTTCTGCAAGTACAATAGCTGGATCATCCACTCGCCGATGTATGAATATCGCCCGATCTTCGTTCTCTGCACGCCATCCTCGCTGCGCAAATCCTTTTATTGCCAGTATTGCGCCTAACAGTTGCTGTAGCGCGGTCTTAAACTCAGCGAGAATCGGTGGCTCTTGTTGTTGACCAACATACCCGCTTCTTTGCTGAACAAAATAAAGCCCCTCCTTATCCGGCAAAACTAGAAATTCAGCTCCAAGAGCGCTAATAATCCGCTTGTCTCGCTGTATATTCCCGGTTTCCAGTGAAAAGTCTTGTGCGAGCTTTTTACCTCGTACCAAAGAAATTCCAGGTCCAAGTTCAAAGTCATCGCAGACTTCGAAAAACTCTTTTGAAAATGAGGAAGGAAGGGGCGCTACGAGCCGATAAGAGTATGGCAACGCAGCAAGCTGAGAAACTAACTCCTTAGCAGCGCCGAGCGCATCCCTATAGCTCTCTGTATCATGTAGTGTATTAGTTTCACTCGAATCAAATGTTGAATCTTCGTCGAGCTTTAATAAAACCTGACCGTAAAGGAATTCGGATAGACCGCCTTCACCGCATATTTTTGTTAATCTGTCCTGCAAAGCTTCTGGCAAAGATTGACCTACACTTTCGGCCCAATCAAAGTCCATATGGTGAAGCCCGAAAAATAGATCGGTTATACCATGTAGTCCTTGGGCAATTCTGAAAGTCAGCGCATCTGCGCTTTGCTCGTCAATTTTAAGTGCCATCCTCGCTCCCTTAATGCCAAAACGTACCGCTTGCTGGAAGGAACGTCAGCACGAATGGCAAGGCATTTACTGGCTTATTGCTGCATCGCCGGTCAAGCTTTGAAGGAGCGCAGTTGGGTCCAGCCCAAGCAAGACGGCTACATCATAGAATTCCACGGCATCTAGCCGACGTTGCCCCCCTTCGTACCGCGACACAAATTGCTGGTGCCGGTTCAACCGGGCGGCAAGGGCCTCTTGCGTTAACCCAAGGCTTTTTCGCGCAGCTTTCAGCTTCGCCAGTAGCTCTTTGTAACGAGGATCATGAGCCTTATCGCCCCGTGGTGCCTGTTGAGCCTGCATCAAAAGGCTAATCAACTGGCTTGATAATTATACAAAAAGTGTATGAAGTCTCCCGGAATACATAGGGGGAATCATATGCGCTTGGGACGCATTGCAATCACAATATCGTTGCTGCTGGTATGTGGGTGGGGATCGCCTGCCCTCGCCGGTGCAAAGGCCGTGGAACGATACAAGGCCGTTGTCGAAGGTCAGACCTTCAAGGTCATCCGGTATGACAATGGCACCGTGAAGATCGTGGACGGCGGCGTATTCGGCCCTAACTACAGCTACAATTTGCGGAACCGAATGCGACAGGCTGCCAAGCAGGCGACTGGATGCGAGGTCACCGATGACTTCGATCAAGACGGGAAGCTTATCGGGAAACTCGTATGCTCTCCTGACGCCCAACCGGGTGACGGCGAATGAAGGCCTACCTGTCCATGGCGCTAGTATTTGCGTTGTCGCTTTCCGCCTGCTCAAATAAGCAGCCCACTGCCAACGAGCGCTACACAGAAATTGCTTTGCAAGATGCAAGAGACTTGATGAAAGACCCTTCTTCAGTCAAGTTCAAGGACGTGAGCATTTACCCGTCGGCTAAGTGCATGCAGGGCAAGATACTTGGTAAAAATGGGTTTGGCGCGTACGCGGGATACAGTGACTTCGTTTGGATTGATGGGAAGTTGTATCTGGATGACGAAGACTTCCATTTATACATGAAGAACAAGTTAGATTGCTCTGAAAAAGCGTTCAAGCTCAAAGCCGATCAGCGAGTGACTATCCCACAAGCTTAATGGTGGTGAGATCATCCTTGCTCCTCACCACCGCCCATCCGACAACACCCTATGGAAGAATGATTGTCGGCTGGACGGAAATCGCATTGTCTGGCGGGCGGTTGATGCGAGTCCTGGCTCTGGTCCGGGAAGGAGGAGGGATGACCCTGCCGATGGAACAGTCACCTACAAGATCATTGGGGATCGCATCGAGGTCACCGAAACGTTCTGACGATCGGGATGGGAAGTCTTAGGAGACCGCGAGAGAGCCCAAACGAGTCCGTCCAGACTGCCGATCGGGATGGGAAGTCTTAGGAGACCGCGAGAGAGCCCAAACGAGTCCGTCCAGACTGCCCAGCCCAATTACCTCGAACGTCACACAAGATAAAATATTTCAATCAATTACGAAAGAACGGTATGGCGGCGGCCGGTGTCGCACTGCTGGGGAACCGGCATCACGATGATGTAAAACCACGCTTAGGCCGTGTGATCTCAGCGGCCACCTTTCTTCGATCAGGCGAGGCAGTTCCAACACCAATACACCATGCCGATGAATGACAAGACGATCAGCAGGCCAATCATCATCTCGGCCATTGCCAGCAGTCGTGTCGCGCATTCAACTAAAATCGGCTTGGGCGGGATCGCGGCGCGTCGTTCCTCAAACCGTGCTCGATGACGACTGAACGCCTCGCGGTTGCGTATTTCCTGCCGGTAATGTTCCGCATCTTCGAGCATAATTCGCTAACGCGACCATTGCCGAAAAGGTTTCTGGATCAAACCCGTACCTAGAGGCTCTCTATTTTCCCTAGGGAAGCCCGTACAGCGCCTAAGGGGAGGCTCAGGCTACCCACCTACCTCTCTCAAGCAAAAGGCGTTGTACGAGCTTTAAATCGCCTCAAATTCGTTTGACACCATCCCGACACAGAACAAAAACGTTACTAGTATGAGTATAATACCCCCCATTTTTTAATATATATTATTTAATTTTAATATAGCATTTTACACCTACTATATCTTCAAAGCATCTTACCAAACATTCTGATACATTTTCTGAATATATCCTAGGGCATATAAGAGAATCATGAAGGGGAAGCGTTGTTACCCCCTCTTCTATAAGGGATTTCATAGCTTGAATGAGGACTTGGCTTTCAAGGAATTGGAAGTCTGCCCATGTATGCCCACTGCCTTCAACGGACTTGAGCAAGGGGATATGCCGGAGCGCAATGTCCCTTACCGTTTTGAAGGGATAGTCCTGCGCAAGCCTCCCCGTTGTTCCCGGTGCAGGCTGCTTTCCACGGGCTATCTGCTTATCATAGGCCTTTCGATAGTCTTTACCTGCCGTAGAGGACCAACGAGAGGGAAGCTTACCTGCGCCGAGGGTGATGGCGCAGAAAAGCTTTATACCATCCCTGCCTATCTCTCCGGTATCATAAGGGTCACCGTTCCCGGGCAAAGGCGCCCCCATAAGCGCATGGAAGATAGTGAGATGGCTGGCGCGGATATCTACCTCGACGGTTTCATGCCCATTGAAGCGGATTAGAGGCCGCTTCTCGACCTTATCCAGCCCTTGGTATCCATCTCCAACGGCGTAGAGCCTTCCGCCTTTATTCCAGTCGAAATCGGGATAGTCCCCTTGGTTGAATCCTCGGAACAGACCATCGAATGCCATTCCTTCAAAGGTTTGCTGCCGGAGGAAGCCATTGATTTGATGAACCTCCTGTGCAAGCTTCGCAACCTTAGGGGTATTTGGGACCGACATAGCCTTCCCCTCGACCTTCCAACCCTCGGGCCGGGACGACGCAGTCTTTCGCCGGATCGGTTTATGCACCAACGCAATGTCGGTTCGGGTAGAGAAATGTTGCTGGAAGTTGGAAGGGGTTATGCCAGCCGCCCTTAGCTCCGAAATGAGCTTTGGTGTCGCATGAAATCGAGACACCGCACCGGGGATGCCGTCAAAGGCTTGCCGCCCTCGGACAATCCGCAAATACTTCGCCGCTTCAAGGCCTTTACGGACTGAAACAAAGCGCCTGTAGCTGTAGTGGAACCCCGAGAAAGACCCTGCTGACAGAGCACGGTAACAGGCATTTGAAGGGGTGATTGCCAATCCCCTCAAGAGATCGCCTATGATAGCCCCCACGATAGGGATGTGCTTCCGGCGGACCGTCGCCTTATCGGAAATCGTCGATGCAATGCGAGATATAGCGGATGCAGCTACCTTTGAAGAGGGCTGCTGCCGAAGAGACATATGAATGCTGTCGGCATACGGGTGTTCAGACTGGTCAGAAACCTGCCCAGAAAGGCTCTCTACTGACATATTTGCCACCTGATATTAATTTAAGTTTACATATATTTATGGAATACAACAGATTAGAGTTTAATAATCGGATCGTTATCTTCATTTTAGTTTACCTTTTAACTTGATGCGGAAACGGGAAACGCAGAATTACCGGCGCTCTTCATCTGATAGAGTGGGGGGAACGGGTCATTGAAATCGGATGGAAAGCAAAACGCCATCCGTCACACCGCACGGGTGCATAGCGCTGGCGTGACACCGGGACGATGTATGAGGTAGTGGGTGCCCATCAGGGTTACCGCGAAGCCTCGCTTAGCAGCATGATGTAGAAGTAGGGCTGTCGAAGCGTACCGCTCGACACTGGTAGCTTTCCGAAACACCACGCCCTCGGGATCAAGAAGGGCTTCCTTGTCGAAGATTTGCTTTACCCAAGCATCGCCCTTGGGAGGACGCGGCGTACCAGACAGGCGGGCGCTCAAAGCGAACCCTCCTTCCGGCAACCAAGCATCCAAGCATCGACCTCTTCGGCAACCCACCGCAGCGCTGACGAACCGTTGATGTAAATCGGCTTGGGGAAGTTGGCGTATCGCTTCCGGTAGCGCCAGATAGTTGGCTTGCTAAGGCCGGTTCGGCTGGCAAGATCGGTAGTCGTGATGAACATCTTTTAGCTCCGTTTCTGTCGGAGCCCAGTCAGATACACACATTTTGGAGAATGTAAGTAGCTGGTTTTTAATCCTATTTTAAATGCCGCGAGAATTGCAATTCTTGTCGCCGTTAATCTGACAATAACTAAAAATCTTTTCATATCAGATATTTATGCAACACGCTTTCCCTTGAGGGCCCTTTGATAGAAAATATAGATCAAATTATCTCTGTTTGTTCGAATTTTTTGAATTAAGGCAGTGGTCCGCCCAAGCATCCATGAGGCCGACGCGCTGATCGAAGAACTTCGTCCGCCGATATGCAGCCTCCACCCGGTTGGTGACGGTATGCGACAGCGCCGCCTCTGCCCAATCATTCGAGAACCCCTTTTCAGCGCACCAATCGCGGAAGGAGGAACGGAAACCATGTACGGTGTAATCTGGGCCACTCTTGGTCCGCAGCACCTTGGAGAGCGTCATATCCGAAAGCGGCTGGTGCCGGAGGCCGGGAAAAACAGTGCGATTGGGTTCTTGTGTCGAATAAGCCTTGGCTTCCTCAAGGATGGCTACAGCCCTCTCGGTAAGAGGAACAACGTGTTCTTGGCCCATCTTCATACGTTCGGCTGGCACAATCCAGCGGCGTCCGATCAAGTCCAATTCCTTCCACGTTGCCCCTCGGACCTCCCCCGAACGTGCTGCCGTCAAAATCAGGAACTCCAAGGCTAAAACGCTAGGAGATGCCCTGCCCTCTCGAATCACCGATATGAAAGCCGGTACATCACCATAGGGCATGGCAGGGAAGTTCTTCCCCTTGGGCTGCTTAATGCCGTTCAGGAGCGTGCTTACAGCACGCATAGGGGCCTCTGTAGCTCGCCAACCCTTCGCCTTTGAATAATCCAGCACGGTGCCAATGCGCTGCCGAACCCTTCGCGCTGTTTCCGGCTTAGTTTGCCAGATCGTCAAAAGAGCCTGCGCAACGTGATCCGCATCGATCCTATCGACGCTCATTTCGCCTATGACTGGATAGGCATAAGATCGAAGGGTATTTATCCACTGATCGCGGTGCTTTTCGTTCTTCCAGCTATCTTCTCGTTCGCCGTGATATTGCTCTGCCGCGATCTTGAAGGACGTTAGCCTACCCCGTTCCCGCTTGGCCTCTATGGACGGGTTTAAGCCTCCCTTCGCAAGCTTCCTCCAATCCGACGCCTTCTCGCGGGCTTCGGCAAGAGTGACGCTGTCCAGCGATCCTAACCCGTAGTCCTTACGCTTCCCATCGACCTGGACTCGAAGAACCCAGCTTTTTCCACCTGTAGGACTTACGAGAAGGTACAGGCCCTTCCCATCGGGATGACGCCCCGGCTTTGCATTTTTGACGTGTAAAGCAGATAGCGCCAACGGATTCGCTCCCTCATTTCCTCCCACACTGTATGTGCAATTGGATGAAATCAAAAGAGGTCACTTGAACCGCAAATCCCTGTTTTTAGGGACTAAACCTTATTCCTGAAACCGAATGAAACGGGAGGAATAAGGTGCTTGGCGGAGCGGGAGGGATTCGAACCCTCGATACGCTTTTGGCGTATACTCACTTTCCAGGCGAGCGCCTTCGACCACTCGGCCACCGCTCCGCATGCACTGGTAAGGAGGCGGCCACTAGCGAGTCGCGCGGGGTTTCGCAAGCGGTGTGGTGATGGCATGAAGCCTTCATGCGCACTTTCTTTTCCGCCGTCGCACTTGCCGCCCTCGCCACGCCTTCGCTGGCGGCCGGGGACAAGCCGGTCACGCCCAATGACGTCGTCGATGCCGCTCCCGCTTCCGACTGGCAGCGCATCGCGCCCGGCGACCTGCTGGTCATGGACCTGACGCCCGGCGCCAAGGGCAAGCCACGCCGCGTGGTGATCCAACTGATGCCCGCCCCCTTCTCGCAAGGGTGGGTCGGAAACATCCGCAAGCTGGTGGCCGCGCACTGGTTCGACGGGGTCGCAGTCGTGCGAGTGCAGGACAACTATGTCGTGCAGTGGGGCGATCCCGATGGCGAGACGCCGGGCAAGGCAAAGGCTTTGCCTGCGGGATTGGCGAAGCCAACCGAGAAGGGCTACATAACGCCGCTCGACGAAAGGTTGCGATCGAGCTTCATGCAGCGCAGCGCGCAAGAGCCCGGACAACCTGCGACGATCCCAACCAATCCGGATTCCTATCTGCGCAACGGCCTGACGCTGTTCGATCATGGCTGGCCCATCGCGGCCGATGGCCGCACAGGCTGGCCCGTCCACTGCTACGGCATGGTCGGCGTTGGCCGCAATCTCTCACCCGATACCGGCACCGGCGCCGAACTCTACACCGTGATCGGACAAGCGCCGCGCCAGCTGGACCGCAACATCGCGCTCGTCGGGCGGATTATCGCAGGGATGGAGCACCTGTCGTCGCTACCGCGCGGGACGGGTGCGCTGGGCTTCTATGAAACGCCTGAAGAGCGCACGCCGATCGTCTCCGTGCGGATGGGCAGCGACGTGGCGGACCTGCCTGCCTACGAATACCTCTCCACCGAAAGCGCCAGCTTCGCCGCCTACGTCGACAAGCGCGCGAACCGGAAGGACAGCTTCTACATCCAGCCCGCAGGCGGAGTGGACATCTGCAATGCACCCGTGCCGATCCGGCCCGTGAAGCAAGATGCGGCGAAGCCATGAGCGCACACGGCGAGCACCTGCAGCACACCGGCCGTCTGTGGCGCTGGACCGGAGGCGCGAACAACGGCACCTGGCACTTCCTCACCATCGACGGCGCGGCGGGCGAGGCGCTGTCCGGCACCGCGATCATGCGCAAGCTGGAAGGCACCGCGCGCGGGTTCGGCTCGCTCAAGGTCAATGCACGGATCGGCGGGACCGACTTCGCGACATCGGTGTTCCCGAGCAAGTCCGATGGCGGCTGGCTGCTGCCGGTCAAGGCCGCCGTGCGCAAGACCGAGGGGATCGGCGAAGGCGACGAGGTCGAGGTTTCGTTGACGTTCTGAGGGAGTAGCCCCCTCCACCACCCGCTACGCGGGCGGTCCCCCTCCCCGAGCAAGCTTGGGGAGGAATTTGGTCAGATGCGTTCAGCGTCGGCCACCGCTTCGCTGGCGCGCAGGGCGCCGACGATGCGGGTGAGGTGCGCGAGGTCGGAAACCTCGAGGTCCACCTCGTAAGTGCCGAAGGGCTCGTCGCGCTGGGTCATCTGCAGGTTGGTGACATTGGCGCGGTTGCTGGCAAGGATCTGCGTGACTTCGGCGAGCGTACCCGGGCGGTTGTAGAGGATCAGCTGCAGGCGCCCGACGGCGCCGGTGGTCCGCTCGCCCCATGACAGGTCGAGCCAGTCGGCATCGACGCCGCTCGCCAGCGTCATGCAGTCGATCGCGTGGACTTCCACCTTGTGATCCGGGCGACGCAGGCCGACGATGCGGTCGCCGGGGACCGGGTGGCAGCATTCCGCCAGCTCGAAGCCGACCCCCGCCGTGAGACCACGGATCGAGATCGCGCGTTCGGTGCGGGTCCATTCGGGGTCCTCGGGCAGTTCCGCCGTGCTGCCGGGGACCAATGCCTCCATGACCTGACGGTCCGACAGGCGGCCCGAGCCGATCGCGAACATCAGGTCTTCCTCGTCGCGGAGGTCCAGGCGCTCGACCGCGTGGGCAAGCGCCTTCTTGCCGAGGCGCTGCGGCAGGCGGCCGGCGATCTCGTCGTAGAGCTTGCCGCCGATCTCGGCGACTTCGGCGCGTTCCTTGGCGCGGACCGCGCGGCGGATGGCGGCGCGGGCCTTGCCGGTGACGACGAAGCCCAGCCACGAGAGCTGCGGCTCCGAAGTGGTGCTCTTGATGATCTCCACCACGTCGCCGTTCGCCAGCTGCGTGCGCATCGGCACGTGCCGGTTGTTGATCTTCACGCCGACAGCCGCATTGCCGAGATTGGTATGCACCGCATACGCGAAGTCCACCGCCGTCGAACCCTTGGGCAGCTGGAACAGCGCGCCCTTGGGGGTGAAGGCGAAGATGCGATCCTGATAGATCGCCATCTTGGTGTTCTCGAGCAGTTCCTCGGCGTCGTGGCTGGCGTCGACGATCTCAATCAGGTCGCGCAGCCAGCCGACCTGCCCGTCGGGCCGCGCGCCGCCCTGCTTGTAGGCCCAATGCGCGGCGAGGCCGAATTCGTTGAGCCGGTGCATCTCGCGCGTGCGGATCTGCACCTCGATACGCATCGAGCGCTGGAAGATCAGCGCCGTGTGCAGCGACTGGTAGCCGTTCGACTTGGGCGTCGAGATGTAGTCCTTGAAGCGCCCCGGGATCATCTGCCACGCTTGATGCAGCACGCCGAGCGCGCGGTAACAGTCGTCCACGCTGTCCGTCAGGACGCGGAAGGCCATGATGTCGGTGATCTGCTCGAAGTTGACATGGCGCTCGGCCATCTTGCGCCAGATCGAATAGGGGTGCTTCTCGCGGCCGGAAACCTCGACGTTGAGGCCCGCCTCGGCCAGCACCTGCTTGATCGACAGCGCCAGTTCGTCGACCTGCCCGCCCTCTTCGCTGCGGATCTGCGCAAGGCGGCCGGTGATCGTGGCGTAGCCTTCGGGTTCCAGCTGTTCGAAGGCGAGCAATTGCATCTCACGCATGTATTCGTACATGCCCACGCGCTCGGCGAGCGGGGCGTAGATATCCATGGTCTCGCGGGCGATGCGGCGGCGCTTGTCCTCCTTCTTGATGTAATGGAGGGTGCGCATGTTGTGCAGGCGATCCGCCAGCTTGACGAGGAGAACGCGCAAGTCCTCGCTCATCGCGAGCAGGAATTTGCGCAGGTTTTCCGCCGCGCGCTCGCTCTCGGTCATCACCTCGATCTTGGAGAGCTTGGTGACGCCGTCGACGAGCCGCGCGACGTCGGGGCCGAACAGCTTGTCGATCTCCTCGATCGTGGCGAGGGTGTCCTCGACCGTGTCGTGGAGCAACGCGGTGATGATGGTCTGCTGATCGAGCTTCAGCTCGGTCATCAGGCCCGCCACTTCGACCGGATGGCTGAAATAAGGGTCGCCACTGGCGCGTTTCTGGGTGCCGTGCTTCTGCACGGTATAGACGTAGGCACGGTTCAGGAGGGCCTCATCGGCCTCCGGGGCGTATTCCTTGACGCGTTCGACGAGTTCGTACTGGCGGAGCATGTCGGCTTGTCATGTCAGGTTTTACTGCACCGCGACAAGAGGGCGGCGACCAAAATGCAGATTTTGCAACGGAAGAACCCGGAACAGACCGGCACCCGGAGGCACCATAACGGCACCCAAAGCATCCCTACCGCCAATTCAATCGTTTTCACAGGGCAACTTACGTAAGGGATTTGTTAACCATCCAGGAACTGTGCGGCTGCACAATAAACGCGAACCGGCTGGCGCATCGTTCTCACCCCCCACCGCAGCGCCGCCGGTTCGACCGCGCCTGATTTTGCATCGGGCCGGACCATGCACCGGGGACACGAATGCGAAGAGGTAGCCGATCCCATGGCGGACATCGATGATTTCGCGAGCAGCGAGCGACCCGAGTGGCTAAAAGCGCTGGCGCGGCGTGCTTCCGTCTCGTCGGAAGCTGCCGCCGGCCAGGGCGCGCAACAGCAGCGCGCGCCGCGTGTGCGGACGCTGATCAAGGCCGTCATCGGCGGCGAGGGGCGCGCGGGCGAGGACGTCATCGTGCGCAACGTTTCGCCCGGCGGCATGTGCATCGCTTCGCGCACCTTGCAGCCGAGCACCGGCGAGATGCTGCGCGTCTCGCTGCCCGGACAGGCTGACCTGCAGGCGCAAGTGCGCTGGGTCGGCAAGGGCGAGTTCGGCGTGCTGCTGACCGGCGGCAGTGGGCTCGACCTCGATCGCATCCAGTCGTCCAACCGCCAGCGCAACGCCGGCTTCGCAGCGGCGCTGGAGCGCCTGCTGGGCGTCAGGCCGCAGGAGCCGCGCCCCTCGGCCGTGTGAGGGCCGCCTGAACATTGCCCGCTCTCCCCAGTCATCCCCGCGCAGGCGGGGACCCATCTGATGCCCGTGCAGCCGGAACCGTCATCAGATGGGTTCCCGCCTTCGCGGGAATGACGAAATTGTTTCGATCGAACAGGGCGAGCGATCCGAAATCACGATCCCAAACAGCCACCTTGACCACCCCGGACCTGTGCTCGATAGTATCGGGGTGAGCGAGATCATCGTCGACCCGTCCCCCGGTTCCCACTCCTCCGCAGTGCTTCCTGCGCGGCCCGAGGCCATCCGGCTCGATCCGGCGACCACCGCCGTGATCGTGGTGGACATGCAGAACGCCTATGCCTCCAAAGGCGGCTACGTGGACGAGGCGGGCTTCGACGTCGGGCCTGCCGCCGCGACCATCGGCCACATCGCCGATGTGCTGGGCACCGCCCGCGCGGCCGGGATGACAGTGGTGTTCCTGCAGAACGGCTGGGACGCCGACTACGTCGAGGCAGGCACGCCGCTCTCGCCCAACTTCCACAAGTCCAATGCGCTCAAGACCATGCGGGGGCGCCCCGAACTCTCGGGCAAGTTCCTCGCGCGCGGCGGCTGGGACTACGAACTGGTCGATGCGCTGACACCGAAGGAAGGCGACCTTCGCGTCCACAAGCCGCGCTATTCGGCCTTCTTCAACTCGCAGCTCGATTCCGTCCTGCGCGCGCGCGGCATCCGCACGCTGGTATTCACCGGCATCGCCACGAACGTCTGCGTCGAATCGACCCTGCGCGACGGCTTCCACCTCGAATATTTCGGCGTGCTGCTGGAGGATGCGACGCATCACCTCGGCCCCGATTTCATCAAGGAGGCCACCATCTACAACGTCGAGAAGTTCTTCGGCTGGGTCAGCACGGTCGCCGATTTCCGCACTGCCGTGAGCCAGCTTCCACCAAAGGAGTGACGATGCCCTTCGAAGCCGTGAACCCGTCCGAGTTCCCCACCCCGATCGCGCCCTATTCGGCCGGGGCGAAAGCGGGTAACGTGCTCTACGTCTCGGGGATGCTGGCGCTGGGCGAAGGCGGCACTGTCCTGCATGTCGGCGATGCGGCGGCGCAGACCCGCCACGTGCTGGAGGCGATCCGGATCACCGTCGAGGCCGCGGGCGGCACCATGGCCGACGTCGCCATGAACCACATCTTCCTCAAGGACATGGCCGACTACGCCGCGTTCAACGCCGTCTATGCCGAGTACTTTCCCGGCGACAAACCCGCGCGCTATTGCATCAAGACCGACCTCGTGAAGCCCGACTGCCTGGTCGAGATCGCGTCGGTGGCGCATCTGGCATGACCCTTCGACAAGCTCAGGGTGAGCGGGAACAGCGCAGGCTACCACAGCCTGACGACTGTACCTTGAAGCGTCATTGCGAGCGTAGCGAAGCAATCCAGAGCGGCGCAAGACTGCCCTGGATTGCTTCGCTACGCTCGCAATGACGAGGGAGTGTTTCGGGTTAATGGCATCGCCCCCAACCCCGCTCAGGCTGAGTGCTGAGCCTGTCGAAGCATCGAAGCCCCATAGCGCATGAGCACTGCTGCCGGCCTCCACTACGAGTTCCACGGCCCCGAAGGCGCGCCCACGCTGATCCTGTCGAGCGGGCTCGGCGGCAGCGGCGCCTACTGGCAGCCCAACCTCGCCGCACTCTCCGCGAACCACCGCGTCCTGACCTACGACCAGCGCGGCACCGGCCGCAGCGATCGCGCGCCGCCGGAATCGACCTCGATCGAGGACATGGCGCAGGATGTCATCGCGCTGATGGATGCGCTCGGCATCACTCGAGCACACTTCGTCGGCCACGCGCTGGGCGGGATGATCGGGATCGAGACCGCCCTCGCCTCCGGCCGGATCGACAAGCTGGTGGTGATCAACGGCTGGCGCACCCTCTCCCCGCACACCCGCCGCTGCTTCGAGGCCCGCCTCGCCCTGCTGCGTCATGCGGGGAACGAGCCGTTCCTGCGCGCGCAGCCGCTGTTCCTCTACCCGCCCGACTGGATCGCCGCCAACGACGCGCTGCTCGAGGCTGACCTTGCGCACCACATCACGGGCTTCCCCGGCGCGGAGACGATGGAAAAGCGCATCGCCGCCGTCGCCGCCTATGCCCCTGCGGCCGAGCGGCTGGCCAGGCTGGGCGAAACCCTCGTCATCGCCACGCGCGACGATTTCCTCGTGCCTTGCGCGGCCTCACTGGACCTTGCCGGACCGATCCCCGCGGCCGACGTCGCCACCTTTGGATGGGGCGGCCATGCCTGCAACGTCACCGATCCCGCGGGCTTCAACCGCCTCGTCGTCAAGTTTCTGGAGAGCTAGTCCATGCAAGTCGGCGTCTTCGTGCCCATCAACAACAACGGCTGGCTGATCAGCACGACTTCGCCGCAGTACATGCCCAGCTTCGATCTCAATAAGGAGATCGCGATCCGGGCCGAGAAGCACGGGCTCGACTTCCTGCTCTCGATGATCAAGCTGCGCGGCTTCGGCGGCAAATCGGAGTTCTGGGAATACGGGCTGGAGAGCTTCACCCTGATGTCCGGCCTCGCCGCCGTGACCGAGAAGATCAAGATCTACGCCACCTGCCCGACGCTGATCATCCCGCCCGCCTTCGCGGCGCGGATGTGCAACACCATCGATTCGATCAGCCACGGCCGCTTCGGCCTCAACCTGATCACCGGCTGGCAGCCGCCCGAGTACACCCAGATGGGCCTTTGGCCGGGCGAGGAGCACTTCCGCAACCGCTATCAGGTGCTGGACGAATACGCCCGCATCCTGCGCGAGTTGTGGGAGACCGGCCGCTCCGACTTCAAGGGCGAGCACTACACGATGGACGACTGCCTAGTGCGGCCGACCCCGCAGGGTGACATGAAGATCATCTGCGCGGGCTCCTCGGACGCGGGGCTGGCCTTCTCGGCCAAGTGGGCGGACTATGCCTTCTGTCTCGGCAAGGGCGTGAACACGCCGACCGCCTTCGCCTTCAACAACGAGCGCCTTGCGAAGTTCACCGCCGAAACCGGGCGCGACGTGCAGGTCTTCGTCCTCGTCATGGTCATCGCCGCCGAGACCGACGAGGAAGCGCAGGCGAAGTGGCAGCTCTACAACGAAGGCGTCGACATCGACGCGATTTCGTGGCTGGCAGACCAGGGCGCCAAGGACACCGTCAACACCGACACCAACGTACGCCAGCTGGCGGCGCCGGAAGGGGCGGTGAACATCAACATGGGCACTCTCGTCGGCAGCTACGAGACGGTGGCGCGAATGCTGGATGAGATGGCGCAAGTGCCCGGAACCGGCGGCGTCCTGCTGACCTTCGACGACTTCGTGGAAGGGGTCGAAAACTTCGGCACCCGCATCCAGCCGCTGATGAAGAGCCGCGCGCACATATCCGGCTGAAGCGCGAAAATCCGTTTGACGGCCACCTGACACGCCATATCGCAAGGTGGGTTTCCGGGTTCCCGCGAATCACGTCAAAGTGCCGCCACCCCCACAAAGAAAGCCCGGGGCCTGCAAGCAGGCCCCGGGTAGTTTGGTAAAGGATCGCATTGGAATTACCGATCCTTCGGGTCGCATCTACGCAGATGCCCGAAATGGTGATTCGGCGCATACCATGATCGTGGTATGCCCGCCTCGATCCGCCCCGTTTTACATAGGCTTGCGTAAAGTTGACGCGCAGTTCACATTGTTTCCCGGTCGCAGTCGGGGGGCAGGACCATACGAATCGAGGAACTGGGGGCGCTCTTCGCGCGCGCTCCATTCGAAGAGGCCGGTTGGGACGGCGCACTGAAGGCTCTGGCCAGCGCGACGGGTTCGGCGCGGGCGCAGCTTATCGCCATCGGTGAAAGCCACACGCTCTTCAACTGGGTCACCGACATCTCCGAAGGCTATATCGACGATTTCCTCGCGATCGGCGGGCATCGGCCCGACGTGAACTACCGCGTCGCCGCGGGCCGGGGGCCGGGCGAAGTCGTGTGGGAGCATCACTACGACGCAATTCGCGCCGCCGCCCCCAACGAAGCCTACAACCAACACGTCCAGCGCTGGGATGCCGAACATGGCGCGCAACTGGTGCTGGCGGACGACCCCGGCGCCTTCTTCGGGCTCGCCGCGCTCCATTCGGCCAGCGACGGACGCACGACCGAGGTTCAGCGTCAGGCGCTTCACGACGCCGCGCCCCATGTCATGGCCGCGATCCGCCTGCAGGCCGCCATCGAGCATCAGGGCGCGGACATGTTGCGCGGCTCGCTCGACGCGATGCGCACGGCGGCGGTCCTGCTGGATGCGACGGGTCGGGTTCGCGCGGTGACGCAGGCGGCCGAGCGGCTGCTGTCGCCCGATACCCTGCAAGTGCGCGCGGGGGCCTTGCGGGCCGTGCGCCCGGATCTCGACCGGCTGCTGCAGATGCGGATCGGCGTCGCCCTCGCCAGCCGTCAGGCGATGCCGTCCGAACTGTGGATGCAGTCGGTGCACGGCCCGCTGCTGGTCGAGATCTGCGCCCTGCCCCGGCAGGACTGGAACTTCGGCTTCGCGCCCAGTGTGATCGTCACGCTCAAGGCCCCGCTGGGCCTCACCAGCGATCAGGGCACCCGCCTCTCCGCCGCGCTCGATCTGACGCGGGCCGAGGGCGAGATCGTCGCCCTGCTGGCGCAGGGTCATTCGCGGCAGGAGATCGCCCGGATGCGCAGCGTCAGCGTACAGACGGTGTCGAGCCAGCTGCGCACGATCTTCCAGAAAGCCGGCGTCAACCGCGAGGCCGAACTCGTCTCGATCGCCCGCGCGGTGATCGAGATGGGGAGTCGTTAGTCCCCCGTTCCGTCATTGCGAGCGCAGCGAAGCAATCCAGGGCAGTCTTGAGCCGTCCTGGATTGCTTCGCTGCGCTCGCAATGACGAGGTTTTACAGCTTCCCGAACTGTGCCTCGTAAGCGCCGGTATCGCCGCTCGACAACAACCGCGCCTGCTCCACCCAGCTGTCGCGGCGCGGGCGGCCCGCGAAGGCCCCGAGCTTGGTGTCGAGGTCGTCGAGGTCGGCATCGCTCCATGCCGCGATCTGGGCGTAGCTCGTTACGCCCAGCGCATGGAGCAATGTCAGCATCTTGGGGCCGAGACCCTTGATCTTGCGCAGGTCGTCCGCCGCGACTTCACCCTCGGCCGTCTCCACGACCGGCGGGGCCGGAGGAGCGGGCGTCGGGTCGGGCTCGGCGGCGATGGTCTGCGGGGGCTCGTGCGCCGCATCGTTGTGGCGCGCCTCGTCGGCCTCTTCCTGCGCGGCAACGGCGATGACCTCGCCGATGCCCGCCATCGTCCCGGCCATCGCGGGCGGGTCGATGTGGTACTGCGAGGCGGGCGGCGCGTCGTCTATCAGCGCCTGGTTGCGCTGCGCGGGCGCCGCGCCCTCGTCGAGCACGTCGGGGCGATGCTCGCGCCGCGCCGGCTTCGAGCCGTGGATGAAGACCCAGTAGGCCACCACGATGCCCACGAGCAGCGCGACGATGAAGACCAGCCAGTTCGCCTGAACCATTTCCAGCACGTCAGTTCACCTTCCTGCGATTCCATATTGCGGCGCCGATGCCGAAACCAATCCCGTAGGACAGCAGCACCGAGACGGCCATTTCCAGCCATAGCGGCAAGGCAGCGTCCTTTCCTAGTCCCTCAAGTCCATCATTCAGGCCCCGGCGTATCGATCGGCGTCGGCTTGACCGGCGCGGTGTAGAGCACCGAGAACTCGATGCGCCGATTGGCCGGGTCGAGCGGGTCCAGCCCTTCCACTGGCCGCGCCGAGCCGAGGCCTGCCGCACGCAGGTTCGTCGCCGGGATGCCGCGCGCGATCAGCGCCGAACGCACCGCCTCCGCCCGCGCCTGCGAGAGCGCGACATTGACCTTCTGGTTGCCCGAGGCGTCGGTATGCCCGGTCACCGCGATGATGCTGCCCACGCAAGGCCGCAGCGAGCGCGCCACTTCGCCCAGCAGCCGCTCGCTCGACGGTTCGAGGCGCGTGCTGGCCTCGCCGAAACGGATGGTGCGGGTTTCGAGGATGCGCTCGACGTCGTCCTGGCAATGGGCCGAGACGCTGCGGTCGTCGCCGTCCCGCGCCCAGCTCACCCCGGCGATCCCCGGCACCGCGGCGATGGCGGCGGCGACAGCCTTGCGCGTCTCTGGCGAAAGGTCCCTGCCGCCGGAGAGCACCGGGTGGCGGGTCAGCCAGCCGTAGCGGTCGCGGAAATTCAGCGTCACGCCCTTCCCGCCCACAGCATCGCGCGCGGCCGAAGCCTGCCGGTCGAGGTCGCCGATGAACGCAAGCCCCCGCGCCCGGGTGACGGCGAAGGACATGACCAGGCACAGCGCGGCTCCGGCGACGATCAGCGATGCGCGGCGGGGATTCATGGAGGCAACCTAGAGAACCGAAGCCGGGCTGTCAGCCGGGCAGTTGCTCGCCAAGCGGAGTTTCGACCTTCTTCGCCTTCTGGAACAGCCGCCGGTCCTCAGGCCCGAACGCCTTCTTCCAGATGACGAGGAAGTAGGAACCCAGGATCGCCGGGATCCCGAAGGCCAGCGCCGCCCACTCGGGCAGGAAGCGCACCGCGAGGAAACCCATGACGACGGCCGGCAAAGCCGCCCAGACCAGCGCCCAGCGCCAGTTGTTGATCGGCTCCTTGAGGATGCGCGCCAGCATCACCGACTTGACGATCGAGGACAGCCCCAGCGCCAGCATCAGCGCGCAGGCGGCAGCGGCGGCCTGGAACAGCGGATTGAAGCCGAGCCGCTGCATCAGCAGGATGCCGAAGAGCGTCAGCGCCGCCTGCAGCGCGATGGTCCCGATCGAGACCCACAAGTTGCGCAGCCGCGCGACGTAGATCAGCGCCGCCTCGCTCACTACGGCGGTCGCGGCAACCACTTCGGCGGCGAGCAGGAAGGCCAGCGCCCCGGTGCCGCCGACGAACTCGCGTCCGACGAGGCCCATCACGCCGTTGCCGGGAATGCCCAGCGCCAGTGCGATCCCGGCTTGCGAGGCGGTGATCCAGAAGCCCACCTGACAGACCTGCCGGGCGATGGCGGCATAGTCCTTTTCCTTCAGGTTGCGCGTGATCACCGGGCCGAGCACCGGCTCGAAGCTGGTCTTGAGCTTCTGCGGCAGGCTCGCGACCTGCTGCGCGGCGTAATAGACGCCGACCGCCGAGGCCGGGGCAAGGAAGCCGAGCAGGAAGATGTCGACGCGCCGGGTGCCCCACTCGATGGCGTCGGCCAGTGCGATCGGCAGCGAGCGCAAGGCCAGCTTGCGCATCGCGCCGGGCCGGGGCTTCCACCCGCGCGGCAGGCCGTATTCGCGGAAGAACGGGATGAACGCGGTGATCGCGGCGGCATAGATCGAGGCGATATAGGCGATGGACAGCCCGCTCTCGGGCGCCAGCCAGATCATCGCGCCCGCCATGATCGAGATCGTCCAAGGCTCCACGATCGCACGCGACCATACCGTCGGCGTCACCCGCAGACGATAGGCGAGCGCGGCCAGCCAGATCTCGGTCATCGTGAAAGGCGGCAGCGCGATCACCATCAAGCGGTCGATCTGCGTGTAATGGCCACCCGGGAACAGCACGCCCGGCACGAACCAGAACAGCAGGGCGGCGGTGCAACTGGCGATGATCGCGAGGATCGAGCCGTCGGCGATCACGTTGGCGGGCCGCACCTGCCCCTCGGTCTCCGACAGCCGCTGCGCCAGCCCGCGCTTCTCGCCCATCGTGCAGAGCATCGAGGTCAGTTCGATCAGCACCAGCGCCGAGGCGAAGCGGCCCAGCGCGGCCGGTCCGTAGGACGCGGCGCGCCCGGCGATGAACAGGAACGGGATGCGCGCGGCGAGCCGCAGGAAGAATCCGAACAGGTTGGTGCGCCCGCCCTTGGCGAGAGCGGCGATGTCGTCGCGCTCCTTGTCGCCTTGCGGTGCGTGGGCGGGATCGCCGTAGGGCGTACTCAAGAAGCAGGCTCCTGCTCGTCGCGCAGCGGGCGCGACAGGAGATCGCTCACGACCGCGCTCGCCGGAGCCTCGCCCTTCAGCAGCCGTTCGACCGCCTCGACGATGGGCATCTGGATGCCGTCGCGGCGGGCAAGGTCGGCGAGCACCGGAGCGGTCGCCGCGCCTTCAGCCACGCTGTTCTTGCCCGACAGCGCCTCGGCGGCGGTCAGCCCCTTGCCCAGCGCGAGGCCGAGCGAGAAGTTACGGCTGGAGGTGGAGGAGCAGGTCAGCACCAGATCGCCAAGACCGCACAGGCCCGACAGCGTCTCCGCGCGGGCGCCCCTGGCCAGCCCGAAGCGCAGCATTTCGGCATAGCCGCGCGCGATCAGCGCCGCGCGGGCGTTCTGGCCGAGGTTCAAACCCTCGACCACACCGCAGGCGATGGCGAGCACGTTCTTGACCGCACCGCCGATCTCGGCGCCGACGACGTCATCGGAATAATAAGGCCGCAGCGCCGGGCGGGCGAGCAGCGGCGCCAGCCGGTCCCACTGCGCACGCCCGCCACCGCAGGCGAGCGTCACGGCGGTCGGCAGCCCGGCGGCGACTTCATGCGCGAAGGTCGGGCCGGAGAGCACCGCCAGTCGCTCGGGCGCGCAGGCGCTCGCGGCGACGTCGGCCATCAGGCGGCCGGTTCCGGCCTCGATACCCTTGGCGCAGAGCACGAGATCCCGGTCGCCTGCAGGCAGGCCCGCGATCACGGAGGCGAGGAACTGCGCGGGCACGACCACCAGCAGCGCCGGAAGTGCGGCGAATTCGCCCAGGTCGCTGGTGGCGCGGATGGTGGACGCCAGCGCGGCGCTCGGCAGGTAGAGGCCGTTGCGGCGGTCGCGGTTGATCTCCTCGACCAATTCGGTCTCGCGCGCCCAGAGCAGGACGTCGCTGCCGTCGCTGGCGAATGCCTGCGCCAGCGCCGTGCCCCATGCGCCTGCGCCGATAACACCGATCTTCGCGCTCATGCCTTCACTCCCGCACCGCGTACCGCCTCGGCCTCCGGATCGAGCGGCCAGCGCGGGCGCGCCGCCACGTCGAGCGGGTCGGACTGCCCGCGTTCGAACCGCTCCACACCGGCCCAGGCGATCATCGCCGCATTGTCCGTACACAGGCTAAGCGGCGGTGCGATGAAAGGCAGCGAATGGCTTGCCGCCAGCGCTTCCAGCGCGCCGCGGATCGCTTTGTTCGCCGCGACGCCGCCCGCGACGACGAGCGCGTTCACCGGCCCGCACTTGGCGAGCGCCCGGCGGGTACGGTCGATCAGGCAGTCGATCGCGGCCTGCTGGAACGAGGCGGCGATGTCGGCATCGGTGTACTCGCCCGACTGCTTCGCCCGCAGCACCGCGCTCTTGAGCCCGGCGAAGGAGAAGTGCGGCTCGGCCGAACCCTTGAGCGGGCGCGGCAGCGGCACTTTCTTCGCATCGCCCTGAAGCGCCAGCCGCTCCAGCGCCGGGCCGCCGGGATAGCCGAGGCCGAGGACCTTGGCGGACTTGTCGAAAGCCTCGCCCAGCGCGTCGTCGATGGTTGTGCCAAGGCGGCGGAACCGGCCCACGTCCTCGACCAGCAGAATCTGGCAGTGCCCGCCCGAGACCAGCAGCAGCAGATAGGGATATTCCAGGCTGGCATCGGCGAGGCGGGGCGACAGGGCGTGCCCTTCGAGATGGTTGACCGCGATCAGCGGCTTGTCGGCGGCCATCGCCAGCGCCTTGGCGGTGACGAGGCCGACCATGACCCCGCCGATCAGCCCAGGCCCGGCGGTCGCGGCGATCGCGTCCACCTGATCGAGCGTCATCCCGGCATCGGCCAGCGTCGCCTCGATCAGCGGGGCAAGCCGCTCGGCATGGGCGCGCGCGGCGATCTCGGGCACGACGCCGCCGAAGGGGCGGTGCTCTTCGTCCTGCGAGGCGATGCGCTGGGCGAGGATCACCCTGCCGTCGGTGACCAGCGCCGCCGCCGTCTCGTCGCACGAGGATTCAATGCCGAGAACTATGCTCATCCGGCCTTCCCCTGAACGACAATGCCCGGTAGCACAAGCCGCCGATGACCAACGATAAACAAGACCAGACCTTCCGCCCTGAGCGTTACAAATTGGGCACACGCCGTTCGCCGCTGGCGATGGCGCAGGCCCATGAGGCGCGAGACCGGCTCGCCCAGGCGCACGGAATCGATCCGGCGCATATAGAGATCGTGGCCGTCACCGCCAGCGGCGATCGCATCCAGGACCGTGCACTCGCCGAAATCGGCGGCAAGGCGCTGTGGACCAAGGAACTCGACGCCTGGCTGGCGAGCGGCGAGATCGACTTCGCGGTCCACTCGGCCAAGGACGTCGAGACGATCCGCCCCCAGGCTTTCACGATCGGCGCCATCCTCCCGCGTGAGGACGTGCGCGACGTGCTGGTCGGCGCGGAAAGCATCGCCGCTTTGCCGCCGGGCGCCGTCGTCGGCACCAGCGCCCCGCGCCGCGCCGCGCAGCTGCTCCACGCCCGGCCCGACTGCAAGGTGGTGACCTTCCGCGGCAACGTCGCCACCCGCCTCGCCAAGCTGGCGGCGGGGGAGGCCGACGCGACGTTCCTGGCGCGGGCGGGCCTCGTGCGGCTGGGCGAGACCGGCACCGGCCACCCCCTCGACGCCGAGGACTGGCTGCCCGCCCCGGCGCAGGCCGCGATCATGATCGAGTGCCGCGCCGACGACGAACGCACCCGCGCCTTCCTCGCTGCCGTGGACGACGCGCCCAGCCGCGCGCAAGTGCTCGCCGAACGGGCGCTGCTGGCGGGCCTCGGCGGCAACTGCCACAGCCCGATCGCGGTGCTGACCCGCAATGAGGACGCGCACCTCGTCATGCGCGCTGCGCTCTACAGCCCCGATGGCGCCGAGCACGTTACGGGTGAGGCCCGCTTTCCCGCCGACGACGCGGAAGGTCCGGGGCGCCTCGCCGCCGACCTGCTCGCCCGCGCGGTTCCCGCCATCACGGTGCATTTTGCCGGAGCGTGAGCCTTTCGTCGTCCCGGACTTGATCCGGGACCGGTGGCCGGGACCCGCCCACCTTGCAGCGCGCGCGGCGAGTTCGCGGCTAAAGACTGCCAGCGGTCCCGGATCAAGTCCGGGACGACGAAGGCGATGATCCTGATCCTCCGCCCCGAGCCCGGTGCCTTGGCCACGCTGGCAGCAGCGCGTGAACGCGGGCTGGAGGCACTGGCCTTCCCGCTGTTCGCAGTGCGCCCCCTCGTATGGGAGCCCGCCCCACGTGACGCCGTCGACGCGCTCCTGCTCGGCAGCGCCAATGCCCTGCGCCATGGTGGACCTCAGATTGCGGCCTATCGCGGCCTGCCCGCCTACTGCGTCGGCGAAACCACCGCACAGGCCGCGCGTGAAGCCGGAATGGAGGTCGCCGCCACCGGCCATGGCGGACTGCAGAACCTGCTCGGCGTGCTCCAGCCCGGACACCACCGCCTGCTGCGCCTCGCCGGGCGGGAGCGCACCACGCTCGACGTGCCCGAGGACGTCACGATCTTCACGCGCGAGGTCTACGCCAGCGAGGCCCTGCCCACCCCGCCCGCGCTGATCGAGGCATTGGCCGACCCCGTGCTCGCCCTGTTCCACTCGGGCGAGGCGGCCGCGCGCTTCGCACAGGTCTGCGACGAGGCCGCTATCCCGCGCTCGCGCATCCGCCTCGCCGCGATCGGCCCGAGGGTCGCCGCGCGCGCCGGGGAAGGCTGGGCGCAAGTGCGCAGCGCCGCCCGGCCTGACGACGCCGCATTGCTGGCCTTGGCGCAGCAGATGTGCCAAGACACCGGCCCACGGACAGCAACCGCGACGACAAGGACTTGATGCAGGACATCCCTTCCGCCCCTCCCGGCGTTCCTCCGCAGCGCCGCTCGGCGGGCATGACGCTGTTCGTCGCGCTCATCGCCTTCGTGATCGGCGCCGGGCTCGTCGCCTGGCTGGCGACGCGCGGCTACCTGCCGACCCTGCTCGACGCCGCGAACACCGCGACGCTGACGGCGGCACCCGAACCCGGCCCCAGGCCTGCGCCGCCCGCCGCCCAGATGTCGCAGATCGCCACCGTCGAGGGGCGCCTTGCGATGATCGAGGATCGCATGTCGCGCATCGACCTTCAGACCAGCGCCGCCGCCGGCAACGCCGGGCGCGCCGAGGGCCTGCTGATCGCCTTCGCCGCCCGCCGCATGGTCGATCGCGGCGAGCCGCTCGGCTATCTTGCGGACCAGCTGCGCCTGCGCTTCATGAACGCCCAGCCGCGCGCGGTGCAGACGCTGGTGGACTTCGCCGCCAACCCGGTCACCATCGACGCGCTGAGCGCCCGGCTGGAAGCGCTGTCGCCGGAACTGACGGTCAGCACCGCCAACCGCAGCCTGTGGGAGCGGACGCGGCAGGAGATCACCTCGCTCTTCGTGGTACGCCGCGATTCGGCCGCGCTGGCGAACCCGACCGCCCGCATCGAACGCGCCCGCCTGATGCTCACCGCCAAGCGCATCGATTCGGCCATCGGCGAGGTCGAGCGGCTTCCCGGCGCCGAAGCGGCCGATAACTGGATCGCCGATGCGCGCCGCTACGAAGCCGCGCAGAAGGCGCTCGACCTGCTGGAGACGACGGCGATGCTGGAGCCCAACCGGCTGCAGGATTCGACCGGGCATTCGGTCGACCAGCCCAGCCCGCTCGCGCCGACCGCGCCGGCTGAGGAACCGGCGCCGGAGGCTTCGGAGGGGGCGTAAAAACCATCCGTCGTCCCGGACTTGATCCGGGACCGGTGGCGGTCTTTAGGCGCGAACTCGCTGCGCGCGCCGCAAGGTGGGTTGGTCCCGGCCAGCGGTCCCGGCCTGCGCCGGGACGACGGGTATGTCAGTTCTTGACCTGACAGCTCATCCCTGCGGCCTTCATACCCGAGCACAAGGCCCGCGCCGCCGCGCCGTCGCCGGGGACGGCCTGTAGGCGGTAGACGGTGCCGATGTCCGCCTTGCCCTGAACCACGCGGTGACTCATGCTGCCGAGCGGTTCGTACTGCGTCTTGAGCGTGTTCCATCCGGCCTCCGCCGCCTCCTTAGAGGCATAGGCGCCGACCTGCACACCGACACCGCTGACCACCGGAGCGGCCACGGAAGCCTTGTCGGTCGGCTTGGGTTCGGCAGGCTCGGCAGTCGTGCGGAAGCCCGGCGCGGGCGTATCGTCGCTCTTGTCGATCTGGACCGGGCGTGACTGACCCTCGGCCACCGCGAAGCTGGTGTCGCCGGTGCCCTCGACGACTTCGCCGCCGGGGTTGTCGGGCTTGACCTTGTAGGGGGCCTTGGGCGCGGCGATCACGCCGCCGTCTGCAACCAGCGGCTGCTCGGGACGGCTCTTGATCGCCCAGATCACGCCGCCGCCGATGACCACCAGCGCGACGAGGCCGAGCGCGCCCAGCAGCACACCCTGCCCGATGCCGGAGCGCTCTTCCTCATAACCCTCGTCGTCGCCTTCCAGCCAGGGGAGGCGCACGTCCTCCTCCAGCTGCAACTGCTGCGCGGTGGCGCCGAACGCGGCCGAGGCGGAGGCATCGCCGTCCTCCTCGAAGTAGGGGCTGCCCTGTTTGCCCGAACCGAACACCGGGTTCTTCTTCTCTGGTTTCGGGAAATAGCCGTCGTCAGCGCCTGCCATGGATCACATTTCCTCCACCGCCTCGACCCCGAGCAGAGCCAGGCCGTTGCGGACAAGTTGCCCGATCTGCGCCGCCAGGAAAAGCCGCGCACCCGTCAGCTTTGCATCCTGCGCGTTAACAAACCGCTTTTCCACCCTGTCGTTGCCGAGGTTCCAGTAGCCATGGAACGCCGCCGCGACGTCACCGAGGTAGAAGGCGATGCGGTGCGGTTCGCGCGCTGCCGCCGCCGCCTCGACGATGCGGGGGAACTGCGCGGCCAGCTTGACCAGTTCCAGCTCCTCTTCGCCCAGCAGTTCGACGTGTTCGCCCGAGGGGGTGAAGCCGCCCTCGGCCAGCCCCTTGCGCAGCGTCGAGTGGACGCGGGCATTAGCGTACTGGACGTAGAACACCGGGTTGTCCTTGCTGGCTTCGACGACCTTGGCGAAGTCGAAGTCCATCTGCGCCTCGGGCTTGCGGGTCAGCATGGTGAAGCGCACCACGTCCTTGCCCACTTCGGTCACGACTTCGGCCAGCGTGACGAAGTTGCCCGAACGCTTGGACATCTTCACCGGCTCGCCGTCACGCAGCAGCTGGACCATCTGCACCAGCTTGATCTCGAACGGCGTGGGTTCGCCATCGGCGCCGGTCATGGCGGCCACGGCAGCCTTGATGCGCTTGACGGTGCCCGCGTGGTCCGCACCCCAGATATCGACGAGGGCGTCGGCGCTCTGGGCCTTCTGGAAGTGGTAGGCAAGGTCGGCGCCGAAATAGGTCCAGGTGCCGTCCGACTTCTTGATAGGGCGGTCCTGATCGTCGCCGAACGCGGTGGACTTGAACAGCGGCAGTTCGACCGCTTCCCAGTCCTCCAGCGTCTTGCCCTTGGGCGCTTCGAGCACGCCGTCGTAGACGAGGCCCTTGGCGCGCAGCCAGGCTTCGGCCTCGTCGGGCTTGCCGCTGGCCTGCAGTTCCGCCTCCGACGAGAACAGGTCGTGGTGGATGCCGAGGAGCGCGAGGTCGTCCTTGATCATCACCAGCATCGCGGCGACGGCCTTCTTCTGGAACAGCGCCAGCCATTCCGACTCGGGTGCGGCAGCGTACGTCTCGCCGAACTCGGCGGCGAGCTGCTGGCCTACCGGCACCAGGTATTCGCCCGGATAGAGCCCCTCGGGGATCGCGCCGACGTCGTGCCCGAGCGCCTCGCGGTAGCGCACGTGCGCCGAGCGGGCGAGCACCTGCACCTGCCCGCCGGCATCGTTGACGTAGTATTCCTTGGTGACCTTGTGGCCCGCGAACTCCAGCAGCGTCGCCAGCGCATCGCCGACGACCGCGCCGCGGCAGTGGCCCATGTGCATCGGACCGGTCGGGTTGGCCGAGACATATTCGACGTTCACCGTCGTCCCGCCGCCCATCGTCGAGCGGCCGTAATCCGCGCCGAGATCGGCGATCGCGCGCAGTTCGGCCAGCCACGTGGCGGAGGAGAGGCGCAGGTTGATGAAGCCCGGCCCTGCGATCTCGGCAGACGTCACCGAAGCGAGCTTCGACAGTTCCGTTACCAGCGCCTCGGCCAGATCGCGGGGCTTCAGGCCGGCGGGCTTGGCCAGCACCATCGCGGCGTTGGTCGAGAGGTCGCCGTGCGAGGGATCGCGCGGCGGCTCGACCGTGATCGCGCCTCGCTTGAGGCCGCCCGGCAGCGTGCCCGCTGCTTCCAGCGCATCGAGCGCGGCGGAAAGGTGGCCTGCGAAGGCGGCGTAAAGGGTCTGCGTAGTGCTCATGACGCGCGCGGATAGCCCAAGTATGGAAGAAGGGAAACAGGGCGCTGCAAGGTGACAGGTTTACACCGTGACACGGTCCAGAGGGGAAAGGTGTCACCTTGGGCCGGAAAGTGTCACCTTGCGGGGGTAAGGTGACACATTTTGCGGGGAATGTGTCACCTTGTGAGGGGGATGTGTCACCTTGCGGTGTAACCCTGTGCGGCCGTGGAGGTTCGGGCGGGGCATGGGAGTAATCTATCGGAGCGGGCGGTCTGTAGGAAAGCGGGCGAGCCGTAAGCGCCCCGTTGCACATCTTGTGT
>NZ_JABXWS010000007.1:0-38851 GCF_015594425.1 Novosphingobium sp. HR1a | reverse complement strand
AGCGAGTGGTGGAGGGGGAGGAACCCCTCCGTCAGCCCTGCGGACTGCCACCTCCCCATCGCTGCGCGACAGGGAGGATAAAAGGCAGTCCCCCTGTCCAAACCCACCCTTTTGCGCTAACGGCGCGCGATGCAAACGACTGCGACTCCCCGGACCTACCGCGTCAAGAGCTTCGGCTGCCAGATGAACGTCTACGACGGCGACCGCATGGCCGAACTGCTCGCCGAACAGGGCATCACCGCCGCGCCGGAAGGCGAGGAGGCGGACCTGGTCGTGCTCAACACCTGCCACATCCGCGAGAAGGCGGCGGAGAAGGTCTATTCCGACATCGGCCGTCTCGTGAAGAACTGGGACCGCGACGACGGATCGGCACCCATGATCGCCGTCGCCGGCTGCGTCGCGCAGGCCGAGGGCGAGGAGATCATGGCCCGCGCGCCCGCGGTAACGATGGTCGTCGGCCCGCAGGCCTACCACCGCCTGCCCGAGATGGTCCGCGCCGCCAGCGCGGGCGAGCGCGTCACCGACACCGACATGCCCGCCGAGACCAAGTTCGACGCCCTGCCCCGCCGCAAGCGGTCCGGCCCCACGGCGTTCCTGACCGTGCAGGAAGGCTGCGACAAGTTCTGCACTTATTGCGTGGTGCCCTATACCCGCGGCGCCGAAGTCTCGCGCCCTTATGCCGCGCTGATCGACGAGGCGAAGCTGCTGGTCGAGGCCGGCGCGCGCGAGATCACGCTGCTCGGCCAGAACGTCAATGCCTGGACCGGCGAGAACGCCAAGGGGCAGACGGTCGGCCTCGACGGGCTGGCGCGCGAACTGGCGGCGATCCCGGAACTGGCGCGCATCCGCTACACCACCAGCCACCCAAACGACATGACGCAGGGCCTGATCGACGCCCACGGCGAGAACGCCAAGCTGATGCCGTTCCTCCACTTGCCGGTGCAGGCAGGGAACGACCGCGTGCTCAAGGCGATGAACCGCAGCCATACGGTCGAGAGCTACCTCAAGATTCTCGACCGGGTGCGCGCGGTGCGGCCGGACATCGCGCTGTCGGGCGACTTCATCGTCGGCTTCCCCGGCGAGACCGACGCCGAATTCGAGGATACGCTGAGGCTGGTCGACGAGGTCGGCTATGCGCAGTGCTTCAGCTTCAAGTATTCGCCCCGCCCCGGTACGCCTGCCGCGACGATGGGCGACCAAGTCTCCGCCGCCGTGATGGACGAGCGGCTGCAGCGCCTCCAGTCCGCGCTCAACCGCGACCAGCTGGCGTTCAACGCCGCAACGGTCGGCAGGACCTGCGACGTGCTGGTGGAGCGCAAGGGCAAGCATGCCGGACAGTGGCTCGGCAAGTCGCCGTGGCTGCAGTCGGTCCACTTCACCGGCGAGGCAGAGGTCGGCCAGATCGTGCGCGTCGAGGTCACCAGCGCCGGGCCGAACAGCCTCGGTGCGGTGCCGCTGACCGCAGAGGTGGCGTGAACGCTGTAAATTCGGGCCGGCAGCCACTCGTCCTCGTCCCCGGCCTGACTTGCGACGCGGAGGTCTTCCGCGCCCAGACTGCTGCGCTGGCGGACGTGGCGGACATGACCGTCGCCGATACGCTCAGCGACGGCTCGATCGCCGCCATGGCCGAGCGGCTGCTCGACGATGCGCCTGATACCTTCGCGCTCGCGGGGTTCTCGATGGGTGGCTACGTGGCGATGGAAGTGATCGCCCGCGCGCCGGAGCGGGTCACGCGGCTCGCCCTGCTCGACACCAGCGCCACGGCTGATGCGCCCGACTATGCCGCCGTCCGCCGCGCCGCCGTCAGGACCGCGCGGGAACGCGGCTTCGAAAAGGTGCTGCGCGGCAGTCTCGGGCTGCTGGTCCATCCGCAGGCGGACCCGGCGATCGGGGATGCGGTAGTTGCAATGGCCATGCGCGTCGGGATCGAGGCGTTCGAACGGCAGCAGGGCGCGATCATCGCCCGCGCCGATCCGCTGCCGGGCCTCGCCGCGATCGCGGTGCCGACGCTGGTGCTGGTCGGCGAGGACGACCGCACCACGCCGCCGCACTATTCGCGCACGATCGCGCAGACCGTGCCGGGTGCGACCTTGGTGACGATCCCCAAATGCGGCCACATGGCGCTGATGGAGCGGCCGGAAGCGGTGAACGCGGCGCTGCGTGAGTGGCTTTCGGCGTAGTCGAGCCTGTCCGCCAACGGCGAGTCAAGATCACACAGGTTCGTCATTGCGAGCGCAGCGAAACAATCCAGGGCAGCGCAAACCGCCTTGGATTGCTTCGCTGCGCTCGCAATGACGAAAGGCGGGCATCCACGAAAAAGCCCCGGAACTCGCGCTCCGGGGCTCTTCCTGCAAGGGGGCGTGCTTCTTACCAGAAGAAGCCGTTGTGCGCGGTGACCACGCGGCCGGTGCGGGTGTTGACCATGACCACGTCGTTGTTGTAGCGGACCCAGCGATGGCCGGCGCGCGGGGCGGGCAGGCGATAGCGGGCATAGTCACGCACCCAGTAGCGGTCACCGTAGTAGGCGGGCTGGAAGCGGTAGCCGACCGCCACCGGGCGATAGCGATAGCCGCGCGGGCCGACGTAGGCGGGGCGGCGGTAGTCGTTGCGATGCGACTGGCGATAGTCGCGCCAGTCCTCGCGCAGTTCCTGGCGAGAGTCGCGCACATCGCGGCGGGCATCGCGGACGTCGCGGCGGTCACCGTAGCGCTGGGCCTGGCGCAAGTCGCGCTCGTCGCGGCGAACCTCGCGGGCGCTGTCACGGACTTCGCGGGCGCTCTGTGCCGAGGCCATGGTCGGGACCGCGACGGTCGGCAGGGCTACACCGGCAGCCAGGGCAATCATGAAGAACTTGCGCACCTGTATTCTCCTTCTTCTCAAGAGCCGTATCCGGCCTTCTGATTGGAAACTGCCCGCGCGCTCCTGAACGATCCGGGAATGCGGCGTGCAGCGTGGGGACATAAGTGTCGCACCCTTGCGACAGTTGCATGCCGGAGCGCCGAAACGCGCAGTTATCCCCGACGAAACGCAGGAAATTTTGCAGAAACCTCCTTGCGGGGCGCGCCCTGTGGAGCCATCTTCACGGTAGAACGAGACATCAATCTCGGATGAAAGGAGCACATGGCCCGCAAAGCAGCCCGTGCCGTCGATCCGGCACAATTCCGCCCCGAAACCCACCGTCGGGCGCGTGTCGAAATAGATTTCGACGAACCTGTGTTGCTGGGAGCGCTGTTCGGGCAATTCGATTCAAATCTGGTGCAGGTGGAGAACCGCCTCGGCGTGTACATCTCCGCCCGGGGCAGCAAGATCCAGATCGAAGGGCCGGACGATGCCGTCGCCCGCGCGCGCGACACGCTCAAGGGCATGTATCACCGGCTGGAGATGGGGCAGGCGCTCGATTCCGGCGCCATCGAATCGCTGATCGCCATGAGCACCGAACCCACCCTCGAAGGCATCATCACTGGTGACGCAGGCGCGCCGCCGATCATGATCCGCACCCGCAAGAAGACGATCGTGCCGCGTTCGGCGACGCAGATCGACTACATGCGCCAGCTCGCCAAGTCGGACGTCATCTTCGCGCTCGGCCCGGCAGGCACCGGCAAGACGTACGTGGCGGTGGCGCAGGCGGTCAGCCAGCTGATGACCGGCTCGGTCCAGCGCCTGATCCTCTCGCGCCCGGCAGTCGAGGCGGGCGAAAAGCTGGGCTTCCTGCCCGGCGACATGAAGGACAAGGTCGATCCGTACCTGCGTCCGCTCTACGACGCGCTGTACGACTGCATGCCGCCCGAGCAGGTGGAACGCCGCCTCGCCAACGGCGAGATCGAGATCGCCCCGATCGCCTTCATGCGCGGCCGCACGCTGGCCGATGCCTTCGTCATCCTCGACGAAGCGCAAAACACCACGCGCGAGCAGATGAAGATGTTCCTCACCCGCTTCGGCCAGAACAGCCGCATGGTGGTGTGCGGAGACCCGCGCCAGGTCGACATCCCCGGCGGCGACCGCCATTCCGGACTCGCCGACGCGGTCGCCCGGCTGGAGGGCGTGGACGGCATCGCGGTGACCCGCTTCACGGCGGCGGACGTGGTGCGCCATCCGATCGTCGGCCGCATCGTCGAGGCTTACGAAGGGCCGGACGCTTAACCTCTCCTCGTCATTGCGAGCGAAGCGAAGCAACCCAGGGCAGCACTACGCCGCCCTGGGTTGCTTCGCTTCGCTCGCAATGACGAACGAATTATTCGGAGGCAGGCTCCATCTTCTTCGCCTCGCCCTCGTCCAGCTCCTTGCGCGAAATGCCGAGCAACCCGGCCAGCTTGTCCTTCTCGGCGCTTTTGAGGTCCGCGTACTTGCGCGGGGCGGGCAGATCGGCGGTTGACGTTTTCACCTTGTCGATGATCGCCGGCATTTCCTTCATCAGCCGGGGCATCAGCGCCTGCATCCTGTTCATGACCTCAGGCGACATCATGATGATGTAGGAATCCGCCGCGTAGGCCTTGCCCGTCGGCGTGGCGAAGAAGGCGTTCATCTCCTGCAGCTGCTTCGCGTCGAACCGTCCGGCGTAGGCGCTCGCCAGACCGTCGCGGATGTCGGGCTCGAACTGGGTCATCAGGCCCATCATGTCGGTCATCATCGTACGGGTGGTGGCCGACATGCGCTGCTTGAAGGCCGGGTCGTAGATCTCCATGATCTGCGCCATGGTGCCGCTGCCCAGCTTCTCGGTATCGACGCCGCTGATCCCGGCAAGGTCCTTGAGCGGCATCTGCATCATGGAATCCATGATGGAATCCATCATCTTGTCCATCGTGCCGTTCATGATCCGGCCATAAGTCCCGAGTGGGAACACGTAGTCGACCGTCTGCTTCGCAGCGGCAAGACGCGCCGGGTCGGTGGCAGCTACGGGCTCGGCCGCAAGAGCAGGCGAAGCGGACGCCAGCAGGGCGGTGCAAGCGGTAAGGACGAAACGCATCTGAGATACTCCCACAAGGCCCGCTCGAACGGGACGCCGCAGGGCATATCCCGTTCGCCACTATGGGAAAAATGAAAATGATGGTTGGTCGCAGATGCCAGATCGTGCGCCCCGCCGCGCGGGCTTCGACAAGCTCAGCCTAAGCGGGACCGGGAGGTTTGCACCAACTCCGCTCGCCCTGAGCTTGTCGAAGGGCCTCGGATCAGCTCCGCGACGACCCGAAAGGTCAAAGCCCCGCTTGCAGCAGCCACTCGTGGAAGATGCGCACCGGCCGCGCTTCCAGCGACTTGGGGCGACACACGAACCAGTAGCGGTACGGGCTCTCCACCTCAATGTCGTAGACCCGCGCGAGGCGGGTATCGTGCGAGCGGCGGAAGTGGTCGTCGTGCATGATCGCGATGCCCAGACCCTGCGCCGCCGCCTCCAGCACCAGCTGGCCGGAATCGAAGCGGTCGACCGAGGCCGGGTCGAGATCGGGCAGGTCGATCGCGCGCTTCCACGCATCGAGGCTGTCGGGCAGGTCCTGATGGATCAGGAAAGTCTGGCGCGACAGCTTCGCCTCGTCCGGCACCGGGCCCAGTTCCTCGGCCAGCGCCTGCGAGGTGATCGCGTAGACCTTGTTGTGATCGAGCTGCACCCGGTAATATTGCGGGTCCGGCTCCTTCGCGAGGATGATCGCGGCGTCCAGCGTATCGCCGACGCGGTCTTCCAGATGCGCGCCGGTATCGATGTCGATGTGCAGGCGCGGATGCAGCTTACGCAGTTCGGGCAGGCGCGGGAACAGGCGCTGGCCGCCGAACAGCGAAGGCACGCCCAGATGCAGGCGCAGCACCTGGCCGCGATCGATCTGCGCCTCCACCGCCTCGGCCAGTTCTTCCAGCTTGGGCGCGATGGCGGTGTAGAACGCCTGCCCCTCGTCGGTCAGCTTCATCGCCTGGTGCTGGCGGGTGAACAGGCGCTTGCCGGTGAAGTCCTCCAGCGCGGCGACGCGGCGCGACAGGGCCGAAGGGCTGAGCGCCAGCTCGTTGGCCGCCGCCTTGGCGGAACCGAGACGCACCACGCGCACGAAAGCTTCGAGCGCACGCAGGGGAGGTAGACGACGTACTGGCACTATTGCGGTCTTTTCACTCGGTTATGGCCGCCGCCGGAGGGTCCGGCGACAGCGGTTATTCGGCCTCGCTCTCCAACTCTTCCACGGGCGGATGCAGGCGCAGGCGCGTCACGCGCCGCTCGTCGCCATCCGTCACCTCGATCTTCCAGCCGCTTTCATGGTCCAGGACCGCGCCCACTTCGGGCACTTGTCCGGCCAGCACGAAAGCCAGGCCGCCGAGAGTATCAACCGCTTCCTCGACTTCGGCCAGCCGCGGGTCGATCCGCTCAGCCACATCGTCCAGTTCGGCTCGGGCGTCCGCGTCCCACATACCTGCGTCGATTGCAACCAGCAATTCCTCGGGCGCATCATCGTGCTCGTCCTCGATCGAGCCGACGATCTCCTCGACGAGGTCCTCGATGGTGATGATGCCGTCGGTGCCGGTGTACTCGTCGATCACGACCGCAAGGTGGATGCGCTGGGCGCGCATGTCGGCCAGCACATCCAGCGCGCCGCGCGATTGCGGCACGTAAAGCGGCTGGCGCATCAGCGTCGTCCAGTCCTCGGGCGGGGGCGCGCTGCGGGCCAGCAGCGGGAACACGTCCTTGATGTGGATCATGCCCTTGATGGCGTCGAGCGTCTCTCCGTAGACCGGCATGCGGCTGTGGCCGTGCTCGGCGAAGGCTTCCACCACTTCGGCCCAGCTGGCCGAGGAGGGGATCGCCACGATCTCGCTGCGCGGGATGGCGACGTCGTCGGCGTCGTGCTCGCTGAAATGCAGGAGGTTGCGCAGCATCTGCCGCTCGATCGGCGAGAGATCGCCGGTCAGCGCGCCGCTGGCCTCACCTTCGTGCTCGTTGATGACTTCCTCAAGCTGGGCGCGCAGGGACTGGTCGCCCTCTGCGTGGAAAAGCCGCTTGAATGCACGCCAAAGCGTGTTGGTACTGTCCCCTTCTCCGAAACCGGAGTCGGCGTGGCGGCCATTGTCGGCCATCGTACGGTTAAATCCCTGTTGCTGCAGTGCGGTCCCCATATGGGTCGGGAATGCCTAAAACTGCAAGTGCCTTTGTTTCGAGCGCCTCCATCGCCTCGGCATCCTCGTCAGACGTCTCGTGATCGTGGCCCGCCAGATGGAGCAGGCCATGGATGATGAGATGCGTGGCGTGGTGTTCGACCGGAATACCCTTTTCCGCCGCTTCTCGCGTGCAGGTCTCGCACGCCAGCGCGAGGTCGCCGAGCATTTCGGGCGGCCCGTCCTCGTCCAGATCGAGCAGGGCCTCGCGCTCCAGCATGGGGAACGAGAGCACGTTGGTCGGCTTGTCCTTGGCCCGCCATTCGCGGTTGAGGACGTGGACTTCGGCGTCGCTGGTGAACAGCAGGCTGGTGGTGAGGCGCTCGTTGTCGAGTTCGGGCGCGAGGGTGGCGAGGGCTTCCAGCGCCGCCTGCGCGAGATCGGCCCAGTCGGTCGCGGCGTCCCAGGGTTCTTCGATGTCGATTTCGAGGTCCATGAAACGCGCCTTATCGCGCGGTGTGGCCGGGGTCGAGTGGTTCCGCCCTCGCCCCCAACCTCGTCATTGCGAGCGCAGCGAAGCAATCCAGGGCAGTGCCACACCGTCCTGGATTGCTTCGCTGCGCTCGCAATGACGGGGCAAGCATCCGGCAAGGCCCCGTGGGAGAGAGGAAACGATCGCCGAAACCTCGCCGGACGCCCCTTCATACTTCCCCCCGGACAAACCGCCCATTGTGCCAAGGACCCGCTTGCCATACCGGGCGAGGCATGAGCCGGCTCGATTCACACCTCGAGGCAGCGCTGGAGCGCGTGACCCGCGCCGGACAGCGCCGGACCTTGCGCGCCACGACCCTGCTGCCCGGCGGCCGGATCGAGCGCGCCGGGCGCACGATGCTCGACTTTTCCAGCAACGATTACCTCGGCCTCGCGCGCCATCCGCTGCTGGTGGAGCGCTCGGCCGAGTGGGCCGCGCGGGACGGTTCTGGCTCCGGGTCCTCACGGCTGGTGACGGGGACGAGCGCGGCACACCTTGCCCTCGAAGCCCGCATCGCGGAATTCAAGCACTGCGAGGCGGCGCTGATCTTCGCCAGTGGCTGGCAGGCCAACGCGGCGGTGATCCCGGCGCTGCTCGCGGCCATCCCGGGCGTGGCCATATTCACCGACCGCCTGATCCATGCCTCGATGCACGCGGGAATCGCGATGGCGGGCGTGCGCCAGCACCGCTTCCGCCACAACGACCTGGGCCACCTCGAAACCCTGCTGGCGGAAAAGGGGGCCGATGCCCCCGCCCGCCTGATCCTGACCGAGAGCGTGTTCTCGATGGACGGCGACCGCGCCGACATGGTGCGCCTCGCCAATATCGCCGAGCGCCACGACGCCGCGCTGTTCGTCGACGAGGCCCATGCCACCGGCGTCCTCGGCCCCGAGGGACGCGGGCTTTCGGCGCTGGTGCCGGGCAAGGTGGACCTTGTGATGGGCACCTTCAGCAAGGCGCTGGGCGGCTTCGGCGCCTACGTGGCCGGATCGCAGGTGCTGATCGACTACCTGACCAACGCCGCGAGCGGCTTCATCTTCACCACCGCCCCGCCGCCCGCCGTGCTGGGCGCGGTGGACGCCGCGCTGGACCTGCTGCCGGGCATGGATGCCGAGCGCGTGCACCTCGCCGCACTGGGCGACCGGCTGCGCGCAGGGCTGGCCCGCCTCGGCCTCGATCACGGCGCGTCCTCGACCCAGATCGTGCCCGCCGTGATCGGGCCGGAGGACGAGGCGATGGCGCTCTCCGCAAGGCTGGAGGCGGCAGGCTTCCTCGCCTCCGCGATCCGCCCGCCGACGGTGCCGGCCGGCACCAGCCGCCTGCGCCTCGCCCTGCGCGCCGGGCATTCGGAGGCCGACATCGACACCCTGCTCGCCGCGATCGAGACAATCGCCGGAGAGCGGGGGTGAAGCTGCTGTTCGCCCACGGCTGGGGCTTCGACCACCGCTTCTGGGAACCGCTCGCCGCGCTGCTGCCCGAGTGGGCGCACGTCAGCTACGACCGCGGCTACTTTGGTGCGTCGCATGAGCCTGCCGTCGAAGGCCCCTGCCTCGCAGTCACCCATTCCTTCGGCACCATGCGCATCCTTGCCGCCCCGCCGCCGGGGCTCACCGGCATCGTCGCGATCAACGGGTTCGAGCGCTTCAGCGCCCTGCCCGGCCGCCCCGGTGTCCCGGTCCGCGTGCTCGACCGCATGCTGCGCCGCTTCGAGACCGACCCGCGCGGCGTGCTCGCCGAGTTCCGCAAGACCTGCGGCTCCACCGAGGCCTTCGGAGAAATCGACCCCGCAGCGCTCGCCGCCGACCTCCTGCGCCTGCGCGACGCCGCCCCGTCGCTGCCGGACGTGCCGATACTGGCGATCCATGGCGGCGCCGACCCGCTGCTCCCGCCCGAGATGCGCGCCGCCACGTTCACCGGGGCGCAGGTCCGCCGCATCGACCACGAAGCGGGCGGCCATCTCCTCCCGCTGCAAGCTCCGCAGCTTTGCGCCGCCGCCATTCGCGGGATGCTCGCATGAGCCGCCGCGAGCGCATCCGCAGCGCCTTCGCCGCCGCACCCGACTACGACGGCCATGCCCGCATCCAGCGCGAGGTCGCCACGACCCTCGCCGCGCGCATCGCCGCGCTGGACCTTCCGCCCGCCCCGCGCGTGCTGGAGATCGGCTGCGGCACCGGCTTCCTGACCTCCGCCCTGATGGCGCAGCGCATCGGCGGCGACTGGCTGGTCACCGACATCGCGCCCGAAATGGTGGAGCGTTGCCGCGCCGCGCTTCCCGCCTCCGACGACCGGCGCACCCTGCATTTCGCCACCCTCGACGGGGAGCATGGCACCCCCGAGGACGCGCCTTTCGACCTCATCTGCTCAAGCCTTGCGGTGCAGTGGTTCGACGATACGCCCTCCGCCCTCGCCCGCCTGTCGCAGTGGCTGGCGCCCGGCGGGCACCTCGTCGTCACCACGCTGGGACCGCGCAGTTTCCACGAATGGCGCGCCGCGCACGAGGCCGAGGGGATCGCCCCCGGCACCCCCGCCTACCCCCCGGTGGAGGCTTTCGCGACGCTCTCCCCCGAGACGCTGCTGGTCGAGGACGTGACCGAAACCCACCCCGATCCGCGCGCCTTCGTACGTGCGGTCAAGGCCATCGGCGCGGGCACTTCCGCGCCTTCGCACCGGCCTCTCAACCCGGCGCAGCTGCGCGCGGTGATGGCGCGGTTCGCCCAAAGCGGATGCAACGTCACTTACGAGGTGGTGACCTGCCACTTGCGCCGCCCCCCGACATTTCCTTACGTGAGCCCCCAATGACCCGACGCACCCTGATCGTCACCGGCACCGATACCGGCATCGGCAAGACCGTCTTGGCCGCCGCGCTGGCGGGGGCGCTGGGCGCGCATTACTGGAAGCCGGTGCAGGCCGGAATCGAGGAGGAAGGCCCCGACGCCCAGCGCGTCGGCTTCCTCGGCGGACTGCCCGAAGGCAAGGTGCTGGCCGAGGCCTATAGCCTGACCACGCCCTGCTCCCCCCACTCGCCGCCGAGATCGACGGCGTGACCATCGACACCGCCCGCCTCGCCCTGCCGGACATCGATGGCCCGCTGGTGGTCGAGGGCGCAGGCGGCGCTCTGGTGCCGATCTCGCGCACGGAAACCTACGCCGACCAGTTCGCCCGCTGGGGCGCGCCTGTGGTGCTGGTGGCGCGCACGATGCTCGGCACGATCAACCACTCGCTGCTCTCGATCGAGGCCCTGCGCGCGCGCGGTGTGGACGTGCTCGGCGTGGCCTTCGTCGGCGATCCGGTGGAGGACAGCGAGGCCACCATCTGCGCGATGGGCAACGTCAAGCGCCTCGGCCGCCTGCCCCGCCTCGATCCGCTGACTCCCGAGACGCTGGCCGCCGCCTTTGCCGCAAACTTCCGCCTGGAGGACTTCGCGTGACCCTGCCCCCGGCCGCTTCCCCCGTCTGGCACCCCTTCACCCAGCATGGCCTCGGCGAGCCGATCCCGCTCGTCACCCATGCCGAAGGCGCGCTGCTGCACACGGCGGACGGGCGCACGGTGATCGACGCGATCTCGTCCTGGTGGGTGACCACCCACGGCCACTGCCACCCGCGCATCATGGCCGCCGTGGCCGAGCAGGCCCAGAAGCTCGACCAGCTGATCTTCGCGGGCTGGACGCACGAACCCGCCGAGCAGGTCGCCGCCGGGCTGACCGCGATCATGCCGAGCGAACTGACGCGGGTATTCTTCTCCGACAGCGGCTCCACCAGCGTCGAGGTCGCGCTCAAGATGGCGCTCGGGTACTGGCATGCGCAGGGTGAAGCGCGCCACCGCATCGTGGTGATGGAGCATTCCTACCACGGCGACACCATCGGCGCGATGTCGGTGGGCGCGCGCGGGGTGTTCAACCAGCCTTACGCGCCGCTGCTGTTCGACGTCGGCCGCATTCCCTATCCTGCCGCCGGGGCCGAGCAGGACACGCTCGACGCGCTAGAAGCCCTGTGCCGCGAGGGCGACATAGCCGCGCTGATCCTGGAACCACTGATCCTCGGCTCGGGCGGCATGCTGGTCTACGGCCCGGAAACGCTGCGGGCGATGCGCGAAATCTGCACCCGCTACGGCGTCCTGTTCATCGCCGACGAGGTCATGACCGCATGGGGCCGTACCGGCACCCTGCTGGCCTGCGAACAGGCCGACGTGGTCCCCGACATCCTGTGCTTGTCCAAGGGACTGACCGGCGGCTCGCTGCCGCTGGCGGTAACCATGGCGACCGAGGAAATCTTCGCCGCGCACTGGTCCACTGACCGCGCGAAGATGTTCTTCCATTCCTCCAGCTACACCGCCAACCCGCTGGCCTGCGCCGCCGCCGCCGCCAACCTCGCCATCTGGGCCGAGGAGCCGGTGCGCGAATGCATCGACGACCTCGCCCGCCGTCAGGCCGCATGGCTGGAGAAGCTGGGCCGGTTCTGCCACTTCGACAACCCGCGCACGCTCGGCACGATCGCCGCGCTGGACATGCGCACGATGGGCACCGGCGGCTACATGGACAGCCTCGCGCCCGAACTCATGGCCTTCTTCCGCAGCCGCGACGTGCTGCTGCGCCCGCTGGGCAACACCGTCTACGTGATGCCGCCCTACTGCATCACCGACGACCAGCTCGACGACGTGTGGAACGCCATCGGCGAGGCCGTCGTCTCGTTCTGACGGCCGATCCGGGCATCTGCCGGGCAGGCATTTCCCGGAGCGATATTCCATGGCACGGTCATGGATCGAGCCTCTGATCGTCATGCCCGCGATGGCATGGATCGATCTCCTGACGGCGTACGGTCGCGCGCAGTTGAGTTTCTGCCTTCGCGGGAATGACGATCAAACACGCCACACGTCCCCGGAATTACGAATTTGTCGCGCTGCCGCATTGCCGCATTTGCGACCAAATGAAATTGCCGCGCAATATTGCTATTGCGAATGATACTCATTCCCGTTAGCGGCGCCTGCAAACGAGTGCGTGAAATCCGCAAGCAGGGGGATTACCAAATGAAGTTCAAGTTCGCTCTCATGTTGGGGTGTGCAGGCGTCCTGGTCGCCGCTCCCGCCGTGGCCCAGACCGCAGGTGAGGAAACCGATGGCGACCAGATCGTCGTCACCGGCAAGTACACGATCCAGAACAAGATCGACACCGCCACCGGCCTCGGCCTGTCGGTTCAGGAAACGCCGCAGTCGGTCTCGATCGTGACCGCGCAGCGCATCCTCGATCAGAACCTGATCAGCGTTAAGGACGTGATCGTGAACGGCGTGGGCGTCGCCGTCAGCGAAGTCGACGACGTGCGCAACTCGTTCTTCGCGCGTGGCTTCGAGATCCGCAACACCCAGGTCGATGGCGTCCCTGCCGCATGGACCCTCGCCGGCGGCAACGGCGAGACGAGCATCGACGTCTCGATCTACGAGCGCGTCGAGATCGTGCGCGGCGCCACCGGCCTGCTCTCCGGCGCGGGCGACCCGTCGGCATCGGTCAACCTCGTGCGCAAGCATGCCGACGCCACCGAACTGACCGGCTATGCCAACGCCAGCATCGGCAGCTGGAACACCTGGCGCCTTTCCGCCGACGTGGGCGGCGCGCTGACCTCGGACGGCCGCGTGCGTGCCCGCGTCGTCGGCCGCTACGAGGAAGGCGAGTATTTCATGGATATCCAGGACCGCAAGAAGTGGGTCCTGTACGGCGTGGTCGAGGCCGACCTCACCGACTCCACGCTGGTCCGCGCGGGCATCAGCCACCAGGACACCAAGCCCAAGGGCGCCAGCTGGGGCTCGCTGCCCACGTTCTACACGGACGGAACCACCACCGACCTGCCGCGCTCGCAGACCACGGCGGCGAACTGGACCTACTGGAACAGCACCAACCAGAACATCTACGCCACCGTGCGCCAGGGCTTCGGTGACAACTGGAACCTGACGGTCAACTACAACCGCCTGAAGAACACCGGCGATACCCAGCTGCTCTACATGTACGGCGGCGTCGACAAGGCAACCGGCACGATCGAGTCGAGCAACCCGTACAAGTCCAAGGGTCTCAGCGTCCAGAACAGCTTCGACGCGCAGTTGAAGGGTGAATTCAACCTGTTCGGCCGCGACCACGAGATCGTCCTCGGCGCGCTGCACAGCGTCCTGAAGCGCCACACCGACAACTATGTCGCGCCTTACACGGAGAACAATCCGGCCTGGGGCACCGGGCTGAATTCGTGGGCCACCAACACGCCGCTCATCGGCCAGAAGGGCCTGCCCTTCCCCGAGCCCGTCTGGGGCACCACCGCCGTGCGCAACGAACAGGAGCGCATCGAGCAGACCGGCTACTACGGCGCACTGCGCATGAACATCGCCGATCCGCTCAAGGTGATCGTCGGCGGCCGTATCTCCAGCTGGAGCCAGAAGGGCTTCGCCTGGAGCGGCACCAGCGACTACGGCGATGACAACGTGTTCATCCCCTACGTCGGCGCGCTCTTCGACGTGGCGTCGAACCACCGCATCTACGCCAGCTACACCAAGATCTTCCAGCCGCAGAACTTGCGCGATCGCGACCTGAACCTGCTCGACCCGCTCAACGGCAATGCCTACGAGATCGGCCTGAAGAGCAACTTCTTCGGCAACGCGCTGCAGACCTCGATCGCGCTGTTCCGCATCGAGCAGGACAACGTGGGCATCACCGACGGCGCGCCGATTCCGGTCGAAGGCAGCACCCCGATCCAGCCGTACCGCGCCGCGCAGGGGGTCACCAGCAAGGGCTTCGAGATCGAGGCCACCGGCGAGCCGATGCCGGGCTGGAACCTCAACGCAAGCTACAGCCAGTTCAAGGCCGAGGATGCGAACGGCGTGATCGCCAACTCCGACCAGCCGCGCAAGCTGTTGAAGATCTTCACCACCTATGATCTTTCCGGCCTGCTGGACGGCCTGACCGTGGGCGGCGGCGTGAACTACCGCTCCAAGGCCTACACCGACGGGCTCAACCCCTACACCGGCGCGGCCTTCCGCTTCCAGCAGGGCGGGTACACGCTGGTCAGCCTGATGACGCGCTACAACGTCAGCGAGGCACTGCAGATCCAGGGCAACCTGGAGAACCTGTTCGACAAGAAGTATTATAGCCAGATCGGTTCGTTCAGCCAGTACCGCTACGGCGCGCCGCGCAACTTCACGATCAGCGCGAACTACAAGTTCTGATCGGGGCCTATTTCTGATCGGGAGCAGGCGCCCACCCCGCTGCGATTAGGCAGCAAGCTGCCAAGTCTCGCGGCCCTCCCGCAAGCGGGAGGGCTATGCTTCTCCCCTCCCGCTTGCGGGAGGGGAGGGACGGAGGTGCGCCTTCCCCACTACAACTCCATTACGCTGGGCTTGCTCGACCGTTCGATCATGCCCGTCGCGCGCTTACCATCCCACGTATAAACCGCGTGCGCCTGCTGGACGATCGGCCAGTCTTTGGGCCAGTCCGGCGGCAGCACATGCCCGCCGCGAGAGCGGGTATTGGCGAAAGTCCGCCCCGCAATCTTCACCCGGCGCCCGTCCACCGTCTCCAGCACGCAGGACACGTCCTCGCCGCCGGTCACCAGCCGCCGCAGCCAGGGGATCACCACCGGCCGCGCGCCGGTGCGCACCCCGTCCTCGATGATCCAGCCTTCCGAGTAGCTCGGCGGCTCACCCTCGCGCACAGGGTAGGAATTGAACCCGAACGCGCGGCCGTCCGGGAACACGGCGGACTGCCAGCAATGCCCCCAGAATCCCGCGAAGGCGCGGAAACCCGTTCGGCGGATGCGCAGGCCATTGCCGCGAAACGCGCGCTCCTCGCCATCAATGACGAGGGTGCCGCTGCAGCGGAACAGCTGCTCGTAGCGCGGGCTCATGTAGTCGCCCTGCTTGCCGCCGAGCGCCTCGGCTGCTTCGGGCAGGATCGTGCCCGGCTCCCAAGGGATCGCGGCCATCTCCATGTCGACGGTGAAGGCGACCTTGCTCCACGCGGTTTCGGCGAAATCGGGGTTGTCGAGGATTTCCTGCGCGCTGGTCCGCGCCACCGGCCCATCGAAGGCAGCCGTCCAGCGGCGAAACGGCTCCGCGCATTCGAAGCGTACCGGGCCAGTCCCGCGCACCGAGGGCCTGCCTTGAGCGTCGTAGGGGGAATGCGGCTCGCCCGCGCCGCGCCGCGACCACAGGCGCCCGTCGGCGAAGGCGATGTCGAGCCACAGTTCGTGCCGGTCCCACTGCGCGCCGACCGCCTCGACGCCCACGCGCATGGCGAAGAGGCCGTTCTCTTCTTCGATCCACACGTTGACCGCATCGCGGATGCCGTCGTCGGGCTTTTCGGCCACGACGAATTCGCGCTCGACCGGGATACCGCCCGACAGGTCAGCCACCATCACTCTCCCTCCTCGTTTCGAGGGAGACTGTCACGCCATACGCGCCGGGTCATCCACGAGGCCCGCGCCGGGGCGATACCTCGTCATCCCGGACTTGATCCGGGACCGCTGGCAAATCTTGAGGCGATAGCTCGCGGGCACGCGCAGCAAGGTAAGCCGTTCATGGCCTGCGGTCCCGGATCAAGTCCGGGACAACGTCAGGCGTAAGGCGGCTTGTGCAGCCCCTTGGGGCTGGTGGTGAAGATCTCGCAACCGTCCTCGGTGATGCCGATCGAGTGCTCGAACTGCGCCGAGAGCGACTTGTCGCGGGTCACCGCCGTCCAGCCGTCGTTCAGCAGCTTCACCGGCGGCTTGCCGAGGTTGATCATCGGCTCGATGGTCATGAACATGCCCGGCTTGAGCAGCGGGCCGGTGCCGGGGCGACCGGCATGGACCACTTCGGGCGCGTCATGGAACAGGCGGCCGAGGCCATGGCCGCAGAACTCGCGCACGACGCCGTAGCGGTTCGCCTCGGCATAAGCCTGGATGGCAGCGCCGATGTCACCCACGCGGTTGCCGGGCTTCGCCTGCTCGATGCCGATCATCAGGCACTCGTACGTCACGTCGACCAGACGGCGCGCCTTCAGCGGCACGTCGCCGACCAGGTACATGCGGCTGGTGTCGCCGTGCCAGCCGTCCAGCAGCGGGGTGACGTCGATGTTGACGATGTCGCCGTCCTTGAGCGTCTTTTCCGACGGGATGCCATGGCAGACGACGTGGTTGATCGAGATGCAGCACGAATGCGCATAGCCCCGATAGCCCAGCGTCGCCGGGACCGCCCCGCCCGCGAGGGTCAGTTCGCGCACCTTGTCGTCGATCTCGGCGGTGGAGACGCCCGGCTGCACCATCGGCGCGATTTCGTCGAGGATCTTCGCGGCGAGCGCGCCGGCGCGGCGCATGCCCTCGAAGCCGTCGGGGCCATGCAGCTTGATGGTGCCGTCGCGCAGCAGCGCTTCCTGGCCGGGCTCTACGATCTGGTATTCGGTCATCCGCCCCAGATAGCGCATCCGGGGTGAAATTGCGAGATCAGGGTTTCACCGAGAAGGCCGAGCGATACTGCGGCTTGAGCGCGGCCATCACCTTGCCCGTCACCGGCACCGTCACTTCATAGCTGCCTTCCGCGTAAGGCCCCGCCTCGTAGGGCGCGACGAGTACGCCGATGCGATCGAAGGTCTTGCGGTTGGTCGAACCCAGGATCAGCGTCTGCGCGGTCGGGTCGATGCATTCGGTGAACATCTGCCCGCTGTCACGCTGAACCGGCTCGCCCCGCTTGCCCGCGCGGGCCTTGTCGAGCCCGTCGCAGAACGGCGTGCGCAAGGCATCACGCAGCGCGTCCTGGCTGGTGAACAGGTCCATCGGCTTGCGCGCCGTGTCGGCGCCGCGATCCCACAGCAGGGTATCGAACCCGCTCATGCCGTGCGCGCCGCCGCTGTACTGGTACATCTCCGAGGACAGCGACAGCCAGCCCGGCAAGTCGGTGACCACCTTCCAGTCCACCTGCATCGAATGCGCGTGATAGGGGAAGCCGTCCTTGGTCATCTCCGCCTTGTCGCTGCGTGCGGAGGAGACCAGTTCGCCCTTGGTATCGTCCAGCTTCCGGTCGAGCATCGCCCGCAGGCCGGGTAGCGCCGCCGCCGCGTCGGGATAGGAATAGCCGAACTCGTAAAGGTCGTTCTCCTCCTTTTCCGAGCGCCCCTTCACGGCGGGCGCTTCCGAGGGCGCTTCGGTGGAGGCCATCGGCAGCGCCTCTTCGCTGGCAACCGCCGTGGCGCTCGGCTGTGGATCGCTGTCGCCCGATCCACTGCACGCAGCGACGGCAAAGGCCAGAACAACAACCATACCGGAGTATCGCATCAAAATTCCTCTCGCACTCAGGCTCGGGTGGAGGCTAGAGAATCAGGCCATGAGCGACAAGAACGCATTGATCCAGCCCGATCGCGGCCAGCAGGCCGTCTCCATCCATCTCGTCGACAAGGACGGACTGGAGAAATTCACGAAAGGCCTCACCGTTCCCCAGCGCGCCGTGCTGGAGGCCGCCCGCTTCGACGCAAGTGCCGGGGAATACGTCATTCTCCCCGAGGGCGACGGCTGGAGCGTGGCCGCAGGCGTGGCCGACGCCGGAACGCTCGGCGGCTGGTGCATGGCGAAACTCGCCGAGAAACTGCCCGCCGGGACATACCGCCGTGCTGGCGGCGAGCCGGGCGCGGCGATCTTCGGCTGGATTCTCGGCCAGTACAGCTTCGACCGCTACAAGGCCGACGCCGAGGACCACGGCCCGCGCCTGCTCCTGACCGGCGAACCCGCGCAGATCGCCGCTCTCACTGCCGAGGCCGAGGCGGTCATGCTGGTGCGCGACCTCGTCAACACCCCGGCCGAAGACATGGGCCCTGCCCAGCTGGAGGCCGAGGCCGAAGCGCTGCACAAGGCCTTCCGCGCCGAGATCCGCGTCACGCGCGGCGAGGTGCTGGAGCGCGACTTCCCGATGGTCCACGCGGTCGGCCGCGCCGCGGGCCGCAGCCACGCGCCGCGCATGATCGAACTGGAATGGGGCGACCCGAAGAACCCGCGCATCGCCGTGGTGGGCAAAGGTGTCTGCTTCGATTCGGGCGGCCTCGACGTGAAGCCCTCCGCGGGCATGCTGCTGATGAAGAAGGACATGGGCGGCGCGGCCCACGCCCTCGCCCTCGCCCGCCTGATCATGAGCGCCAACCTCCCGGTGCGCCTGCACGTGCTGGTCCCGGCGGTGGAGAATGCGATCTCGGGCAACAGCTTCCGCCCTGGCGACGTCCTGCGCAGCCGTGCCGGGATCACCGTCGAGATCGGCAACACCGACGCCGAAGGCCGCCTGATCCTGGGCGATGCGCTCACCCGCGCGGGTGAGGCGGGCCCTGAATTCATCATCGACTTCGCCACTCTGACAGGAGCAGCCCGCGTCGCGGTCGGCCCCGACCTCCCCGCCCTCTTCACCCGCGAGGATGCGACGGCCGACGCCCTGCTCGCGGCGGGCAAGACGGTGGACGACCCGTGCTGGCGCCTCCCCCTGCACGAAGGCTACCGCGAGTACCTCAAGTCCGACGTCGCCGACATCAACAACGCCGGGTCCAGCGGCTTCGCGGGCGCGAGCACGGCGGCGCTGTTCCTCGACCGCTTCGTCCCCAAGGGCGTGGAATGGGCGCACTTCGACACCTTCGCCTGGCGCCCCACCGCGAAGGCGGGCCGTCCGAAGGGCGGCGAAGCGCTCGGCCTGCGCGCGGCATGGCACATGCTGAAAGCGCGCTATGCTTGAAAGAATCCCGTGTCTCGGGTAGGCGCGCCCATCTTTGACTTTGGAGACGCACCCGCGTTGGCATCTGTGGATTCGTATACTCGCCCTGACCAGACGGACGGCATGGGGTCCCAGAAAATGCTGGCCATGACCGGCCCCAGCGTGAGCGCCGATCCCGGCTGCCTGCCCGTGCGCGGCGACCTTGCCCACATCAAGCTGGCGGGCCGCTACTTCGTGCCGCACTATGCCGTGCCGATGCCGCGCGCGCTCAAGTCCGGCGCAATCCTGCGCGTCTTCGGCCGCGACGATGCGGAAGTCATCGCCGACCTGCCTGCGGGGGAAACCTTCAACGTGCTGGACATCGCGGGCAAGTGGTCCTGGGGCCAGCTCGGCGAGGACGGCGCGGTCGGCTATGTGGCTCTCTCGGATCTGGAAGCGGCATGACCACCAACGTCTTCATCGACGGTGCAGCGGGCACCACCGGCCTCGAAATCGCCGACCGGCTCGCCGGGCGCAGCGAGTTCTCGCTGATCATGCTCAGCGATGACAGGCGCAAGGATGATGCCGCGCGGGCCGAGGCGCTGAACGACGCCGACGTCGTGATCCTGTGCCTGCCCGACGATGCCGCCAAGGCCGCCGTCGGCATGATCGCCAACGCGCGTACCCGCGTGATCGACGCCTCCTCCGCCCACCGCGTCGCGGCGGGCTGGACTTACGGTTTTCCCGAGATCGTCGGCCATGACACGGTCGCGCAGGCCCGTTTCGTCAGCAATCCCGGCTGCTACCCCACCGGCTTCATCGCCCTCGTCGCCCCGCTGGTCCGCAGCCGTCTGCTTCCTGCCGACTGGCCCTACGTGTGTCACGCCGTCTCGGGCTATTCGGGCGGCGGCAAGGCGCTGATCGCGCGCTTCGAGGACAACACCGACATCGCCTTCCGCGCCTACGGCCTGGCCCTCGGCCACAAGCACGTGCCCGAGATGAAGGCGCAGACGGGCATCGGCCACGATCCGATCTTCGCCCCCGCCGTGGTGCCCGCCCATCGCGGCATGCTCGTCGAAGTGCCGCTGCACCTCTCGATGATGCCGCAAGCCGGATCGCCCGACGACCTGCGCGCCGCGCTGGCCGAGTTCTACGCGGGCAGCACGATCGTGAAGGTCGAGGCAGACCAGCCCGACGAACTGCTGCTGCGCGCCTCGATGGAGCCCATCGATACCCTTACCCTGCGCGTTCTGGGGGCGGAGGACGGCGCGCAGGCGCGCCTCGTCGCGATCCTCGACAACCTCGGCAAGGGCGCGAGCGGGGCTGCGGTGCAGAACCTCAACATCATGGCCGGTCTCGACGAGACGGCGGGCCTGCGCCTTTGATGGACCCTGCCCTCCCCGACATGGGGAGGGCACTCAAGCCTTGCAAACTGATGGCCCGCTGCTCTAACAGGGCAGCAATCGCAAGGACCCGGTGCAATTCCGGGTGGCTATTCCGGCCGCCGATCCGCCGGACAACATCACACATGACCTGAAACCTCGGCGCCCATTTGGCGCCCGTGGTCCTGCCATCGTGCCTTGTTGTGGAATTTCCATGTCAGACAAACTCACCCGCTACGCCCGGCAGTGGTTCAGCGACTTCGCGACCGCGCGCCGCGACGTCCTCGCCGGCATCGTCGTCGCCCTCGCGCTGATCCCCGAGGCGATCGGCTTTTCGATCATCGCCGGGGTGGACCCGCGCGTCGGGCTCTATGCCTCGGTCGCCATCGCGATCGTCATCGCCCTCGTCGGCGGACGCTCGGCGATGATCTCGGCCGCGACGGCTTCCGTCGCCGTTCTGGTCGGCCCGCTGGTGCGCGACCACGGCGTCGAGTACCTCTTCGCCGCGACCATCCTGATGGGTGTCTTCCAGGCCATCGCCGGACTGCTGCGGCTCGACCTCGTGATGCAGTTCGTCTCGCGCTCGGTCATCACTGGGTTCGTCAACGCGCTGGCCATCCTGATCTTCATGGCGCAGTTGCCGCAACTGACCAACGTGGGCTGGCAGACCTATGCCATGGTCGCGGGCGGTCTCGCGATCATCTACCTGTTCCCGCGCGTCACCAGGGCCGTGCCTTCGCCGCTGGTGGCGATCCTGGTGCTGACGGCGATCTCGATCGGCATCGGCCTGCCGGTCAATACCGTGGCCGACATGGGCAAGCTGCCCGACGGCCTGCCCAGCTTCGCCCTGCCCCATGTGCCGCTGACTTTCGAGACGCTGCGGATAATCGCCCCCTACGCGCTGACGATGGCGGCGGTGGGCCTGCTCGAATCGCTGCTGACCGCGCAGATCGTCGACGACATGACCCAGACCGACAGCGACAAGCGCGCGGAGTGCGTCGGCCAGGGCGGCGCCAACGTGGTGGCGGCCCTCTTCGGCGGCATGGGCGGCTGCGCGATGATCGGCCAGTCGGTGATCAACGTGACCTCGGGCGGGCGCGGGAGGCTCTCCACGTTCGTCGCGGGCGCGTTCCTGCTGTTCCTGCTGGCGGTGCTCGGACCGTGGGTCGGCCGGGTGCCGATGCCTGCACTGGTCGCGGTCATGGTGATGGTTTCGATCGGCACCTTCAGCTGGGCCTCGATCGCGAACCTCAGGCGCCATCCGCCGACCTCATCGGTGGTGATGCTGGTGACCGTCGGCGTCGTCGTGGCGACGCGCGACCTTTCGCTCGGCGTGCTGGCGGGGGTGCTGCTGTCCGGCGTATTCTTCGCAGGCAAAGTCCAGCGCATGTTCGCGGTGGAGCGCGGCGAAGAAAACGGCATCGCCACCTACCGCGTCTCGGGCCAGATCTTCTTCGCCTCGGTGGACCGCTTCATCCGCGCCTTCCAGGACGAGGCGCAGGAAGAGGCGGCGGCCGGGCACATCGTGATCGACGTCTCGGCCGCGCACTTCTGGGACATCTCGGGCGTGGGCGCGCTGGACAAGGTGGTCGAGCGGCTGCAGCGCGACGGCCGCAGCGTCGAGGTGGTCGGCTACAACCGGGCGAGCGCGGACATCGTCGACCGCTTCGCCCTCCACGACAGGACCGGCGTGGAGACGGGCGCGGTGCCGGGCTGAACCTTACCGCTTGTCCCGAGGGGGCTTCGACAAGCTCCAGCCTGACCGGGTTTGAGAGGTTTACCCATTCCCCGCTCACCCTGAGCTTGTCGAAGGGTCGGGCACAGCCGGTCGAAGTCCCCTCGCAGGGACGCTGTCAGCGCTTCTTCTTAACCCCGTTCAACGCGGCGGCGTCGCGCAGCAACGCCGAAAGCGCCGCCTCGTCGATCGCGTCACCTTCATGAATGTCGATGGCGCGGCGCACGTTGCCCTCGAGGCTGGCGTTGAACAGGCCCGCCGGGTCAGGCACCGAGGCGCCCTTGGCGAACGTCAGCTTGACCGCCGCCTTGTAGGACTCCCCGGTGCAGACGATGCCGCCGCCCGCGTACCACGTGGGCACGCCGCGCCATTTCCATTCCTCGACCACCTCGGGCAGCGCGGCGTGGACGACGGCCCGCACTCTTGCCAGCGCCTCCCCGCGCCAGTCGCCGAGTTCGGCAATGCGTTCGTCGATCAACTGAGCGGGGGTTTTCGTGTCGGTCATGCTGTCCCGTAGAGTTTCGCTTCGTCCGCGCGCCGGTTCTTGAGGCCGGTCATCGGCTTGCCGTCGTTGTAGATCCATTTGCCGAACTGGGCCTGCGCCCCGGCGAAGTCACCCGCCTTGTGCAGCTTGCCCAGCGACGAACTCGTAATCTTGCCGGTGTTGTAATGGAACGAGACGAGCGCGTCGAACTGGTTCTGCGAGGTCGCGGCAGAGCCGATGAAGGCGGCCACTTCCTTCACGTAATCGACCATGTCGACGTCGAAACGCGCATCGCACTGCGCCTGCGTCCAGACGACGCCCTTCCTGACGTCCGGGCCGGTCGAGCCCCAGCCGATCGTCCAGGGCTTGCCGTCGACGCTGCCGGGGTCGGGATAGGCCGCGAAGGTGCCGTTGGCCTGGCGTTTGGCGCAGCCCTCCCACTTCTTGATGAGCTTGGCCCCGGCGGCGCCCAGCACGCGCCCCGTCGCCGCGACAGCGGTTGCGGGGCTTGAAACCGGCTCGGGGGCGAGACTGGCGGTCAGGCCGCCGGTGGAAAGGTCGATCGCCTTGTCCAACGCGTTGACTTCGGCCTGTGTGAACGAACGGTCCAGCATCTTGCGGACGGCATCAAAGATCGGCTTGCGATTCATGTACGTGCCCTTTCGCTACAGACGGCGCACGCAGTATCGCGTGCAGAACAACTACACTTCGCGCGCCCGAATAAGTGTGAATACGGCGGAAACGCCGCCAGATACGGTCCCGTCTCTTGCGGGGTACGCATGAGGTACATCCACGTCGGTGCTGTAGGAAAGCGGATTCTTGAGGAGGAGCGGCGCTATCCGGAATTGTCATTAGCCCCGGAACGCGAAAGGGGCGCCCGGATTGCTCCGGACGCCCCCTCTCGGCGAACTGGTCGCCAGCGCTGATCGGATGGATCAGGCGCTGTAGTACATGTCGAACTCGACGGCCGACGGCGTGGTTTCCCAGCGCAGCACTTCCGGCCACTTGAGTTCGAGGTAGGCTTCGATCTGGTCCTCGGTGAACACGCCGCCTTCGAGAAGGAAGGCGTGGTCGGCCTGGAGGGCGTCCAGAGCTTCGCGCAGCGAACCGCAGACGGTCGGCACTTCGGCGAGTTCGGCCGGCGGCAGATCGTACAGGTTCTTGTCCATGGCTTCGCCCGGGTGGATCTTGTTCTTGATGCCGTCGAGGCCGGCCATCAGGAGCGAAGCGTAGCACAGGTAGGGGTTGGCCATCGCGTCGGGGAAGCGGAATTCCACGCGCTTCGCCTTGGTGCCCGCACCGTAGGGGATGCGGCACGAGGCCGAGCGGTTGCGCGCCGAGTAAGCGAGCAGAACCGGTGCTTCGTAACCCGGGACCAGGCGCTTGTAGCTGTTGGTGGTCGGGTTGGTGAAGGCGTTCAGGGCCTTGGCGTGCTTGATGACGCCGCCGATGAAGTACAGGCAGGTCTCCGACAGGCCGGCGTAGCCGTTGCCGGCGAAGGTGTTCTCACCCTCGTTCCAGATCGAGATATGCGTGTGCATGCCCGATCCGTTGTCCTTCATGATCGGCTTGGGCATGAACGTTGCGGTCTTGCCGTAAGCCTGTGCGACCATGTGCACGACGTACTTGTAGATCTGCATGCGGTCGGCGGTGGTGACCAGCTTGCCGAAGGTCAGGCCGAGTTCGTGCTGGGCAGCTGCCACTTCGTGGTGGTGCTTGTCGCAGGGCAGGCCCATTTCGAGCATGGTGGTGACCATCTCGGCGCGGATGTCCACGGCCGAGTCGACCGGGGCGACCGGGAAGTAGCCACCCTTGGCACGCGGGCGGTGGCCCAGGTTGCCGGTGTCGTATTCCTTGTTGGTGTTGCCCGGCAGTTCGATGTCGTCGATCTTGAAGCCGTTGCCGTCGTAGCCGTCGTAGAACTTCACGTCGTCGAACATGAAGAACTCGGCCTCGGGGCCGACGAACACGGTGTCGCCGAAGCCGGCCGACTTGACGAACGATTCCGCACGCTTCGCGGTCGAGCGCGGGTCGCGGGCGTAGAGTTCACCGGTCGAGGGCTCGACGATGTCGCAGAACAGGATCAGCATCGGGGTGGCCGAGAACGGATCGGTGTAGACCGCGTCGAGGTCGGGCTTGAGGATCATGTCCGACTCGTTGATGGCCTTCCAGCCCTCGATCGACGAACCGTCGAACATCAGGCCATCTTCCAGCTCATCCTCGCCGAGGACGGTCGAAACCATGGTCAGGTGCTGCCACTTGCCCTTGGGGTCCGTGAAGCGAAGATCGACCCACTCGATCTCCTCGTCCTTGATCTTCTTGAGGACGTCCTTTGCACTAGCCATTTTCTTGGTTCTCCAGCGTTACTCTTCCGATCCCGAAAGAGGATAGGGTTGGTCTTGTTGCGGGAATGCGACGGCCCCCACCGTCGCAGCCCGATTTCTGCGATCTTTAGAGCGCGTCGTCGTCGCGCTCGCCGGTGCGGATGCGCACGGCGGTCTCGACGGGGACGACGAAGATCTTGCCGTCGCCGATGCGGCCGGTCTGCGCGGCGTCGGCGATCGCCTCCACCACGCGCTCGGCCAGAGCGTCGGGCACGACGACCTCGAGCTTAACCTTGGGGAGGAAATCCACGACGTATTCGGCGCCGCGATAAAGTTCGGTGTGGCCCTTCTGGCGCCCGAAGCCCTTGGCTTCGGTGACGGTGATGCCCGAGACGCCGACTTCGTGCAGCGCTTCCTTCACTTCGTCGAGCTTGAACGGCTTGATGATGGCTTCGATTTTCTTCACGCCTGCCTGGACCCCTGCACTTGCACCCGGACTGTATCTTGAGGGAACCGGTCCGGGAACCAGAAGCCTCGCGCGCGATTCCCATCAAGAATCGTGCCAATGCGGTGGCGCTACTGATAGGCCGAGTGTGCGCCTGCGAAAAGACCGCATTTGGGTGATTTACCCGGTCAGTAAACAATCTGTCGCATATGATGCGCCGGATTTGGGAAATGTTGTGTTCAATATTCAGGCAAGTGGTGCCTGAATATTGTGCACCAGCACAAACAGGGCAGCGCCCTTGGCCCGCCCGGAAGAGCGACCCACTTTGACATGAAACCCAGCCTGTCATTGCGAGCGAAGCGAAGCAACCCAGGGCAGCACTACGCCGCCCTGGGTTGCTTCGCTTCGCTCGCAATGACGAAGTGAGTTCAGTCAGGTTTGTCCGACCACGACGCCATCAGGTTTCCAAAACGGGCATGACCGGCGATTGCCCGCCACATAACCTCCGACCTCACCCCTTGGTGACGGAGGGCATCCCGTCCTTGGGGCCGGTGGCGGCATCGTCGCGGCGGGGGCTGGCGACGGCGGCGGCGATCAGGCGGTCGTGTTCGGCGGTGTCGATGCGTTCCCACCCGGCGCGGCCGAGCTTTTCCATCGGGCGATAGCGCACCTTGTACTGCATCCTCGCCGAACCCTCGACCCAGTAGCCGAGGTAGACGAAACCAAGCCCCATCTCCTGCGAACGGCGGATGTGGTCGAGGATGATGTAGTTGCCCAGCCCCTGCCGCGCGCTTTCGGGGTCGTAGAACGAGTAGATCATCGACAGCCCGTCGCACTGGCGGTCGGTCAGGCAGGCGCCGACGAGGCGACCGGGCACGACGCCGTCCATCGACGGCTCGCGGTATTCGATGACATAGCTGGTGACCGGCGTGTGCTCCACCATGTCGGCGAAGTCGACTTCGTCCATCGTCGTCATGCCGCCTTCGGGGTGACGCGCGGCGAGATAGCGCTGGAGCAGTTCGAACTGCTCGCTGGTGGACCAGGGGCGGCAGACGGTGGCGACGAGATCCGAATGCGCCTCAAGCGTGCGCTTCTGCGTGCGCGAGGCGCGGAATTCGGACGCCACGACCCGCACGGAGACGCAGGCGTTGCAGGAGGGGCGATAGGCGACGGTCTGGCTGCGGCGAAAACCGATGCGGCCCAGTGCATCGTTCAGCGAATCGGCGTGCGGTCCCTTGAGTTCGGTGAATACCTTCCGCTCGCTACGGCCCGGCAAGTACGGGCACGGAGCCGGGCTCGTCACGAAGAAGCGGGGAAATCGAACGGGAGCCGTCACCTAACTGGATCTTCCTCTAGCGTTGCGGCCGGCCTTATGTCCGTCTGCTTTCCCAAATATGCATAGCGCTGCAGCGCCTTGCGAGTCTTTTAACCACAAAAACCGACCGGTCTGCGGTGAAATCGCGCCGGACTGGCGGTATCGCCCCATCGCCGTACCAATTCGGGGCGATGGGGCGATGTAATCGTTACCTCGAACGATATACCTCCATATCGCCCGAAGCCAGCCTCTTTCGAATCAATCTGTCTCGACCAGCTTCACTTCGTAGCCTTCGCGGCGCAGCCCGGCGATCAGCGCCTGCAGCTGCTCCTTGTCGCGCGCCTCGCACTCGATCTCGGTGACGAGACCCTTGGCGGGCAAGTGCGTGAAGATACGCTGGTGGAAGACTTCGATGATGTTGACGTTGTGTTCGTGGAAGATCTTGGCGACCTTGAACAGCGCGCCCGCGCGGTCCTGCAGCCCGATCTTGAGACGGGCGAGGCGGCCCGAGCGTGCGAGATCGCGCAGCAGCACGTTCGCCAGCAGGCGGGTATCGATGTTTCCACCCGACAGCACGAGGCCGACCTTGCGGCCGACGAACAGCTCGCGGTTGTTGATCACGGCGGCAAGGCCCACGGCGCCCGCGCCTTCCACCAGCGTCTTCTCGATCTGCAGCAGCAGCGCCAGCGCGCTCTCGATCTGCGATTCGCCGACCAGCAGGAATTCGTCGAGCAGCGAGCGCAGCACCTTGGAGGTCATCAGGCCCGGCGCGATCACCGCGATGCCCTCGGCCAGCGTGTCGCCGCCGATCGGCAGGCTGGTGCCCTTGAGCAGGTTGTACATCGAGGGGTAGAGTTGTGCCTCGACGCCGATCAGGCGGATGCCCGGATTGATGTCCCGCGCCACGGTGCCCATGCCGGTGGACAGGCCGCCGCCGCCGACCGGCAGCACCAGCGTGTCGAGTTCCGGCACGTCCTCCAGCATTTCCAGCGCCACGGTGCCCTGCCCGGCCGCGACATTGGGCTCGTCGAACGGGTGGACGAAGGTGAGGCCCAGCTGCCCCTCCAGCTTGCGCGCGTGGGCATAGGCCTCGTCGAAGCTCTCGCCCTCCAGCACGACCTTGCCACCCACGCTCTCGGTCTGCATGACCTTCACCGTCGGCGTGGTCTTGGGCATGACGATGGTGACGGGCACGCCAAGGCGCGTGCCGTGGTAGCTCAGGCCCTGCGCATGGTTGCCGGCCGAGGCGGCGATGACGCCGCGCGCCTTCTGCTCCTCGGTCAGCAGCAGCAGCGCGTTGAGCGCGCCGCGCTCCTTGTAGGCGGCGGTGAACTGCAGGTTCTCGAACTTGAGCCAGATTTCGGCGCCGGTGATCGCGCTCAGCGTGGAACTGTAGAGCGTCGGCGTGCGCACGACCTTGCCCGAAATTCGCTCCGCCGCCGCGCGTACGTCGGCTGCGGTCAGCGGGGCGTCTTCGAGGCCCGCGGGAGCGATGTTGAGCAAAGTCTGGTCCATAGACCCGCGCGCCTACCGGAAACGGCAGCGGATGGAAAGGACGTCGTGCCCGCACGCGGGGGCTTCGACAGGCTCAGCCTGGGCGGATTTGGAAGGTTTGCATTACCCCCGCTCATCCTGAGCCTGTCGAAGGGCCTCCCATGGCGGTTTGCTTTTGGCCAAAAGGCGCTAAGAACGGGCCATGACCGAAGAGACCGCCTCCGAAGCCCCCGCCGCCCCGGCCGTACCCCCGCGCAAGGTCTCGATGATCGGCCTCGGCACCATGGGCGGCGCGATCGCGCGCCACATCGCGCAGGCCGGGCACGAACTGACGATCTACAACCGCACGCCCGAGCGCGCACGCAAGTGGCGCGACGCCAACCCCGGCCTCGCCCACCGCATCGCCGCCAACCCGGCCCACGCGGCGCAGGACGCTGATGTGGTGATCACCTGCGTCGGCAACGACGACGACCTTGCCGACGTCGTGCTCGGCCCCAACGGGGTGTTCCGCATGCTCAAGCGCGGCGGCACCTTCATCGACCACACCACCGTCTCGGCGCGCATCGCCCGCCAGATCTCGGTCGAGGCGCGCGACCTCAAGATCCACTGCGTCGACGCGCCGATGACCGGATCGCAGATCGGCGCGGAGAACGGCACCCTCACCCTGATGTGCGGCGGGCGCGACGATGCGCTCGAAGCCGCACGGCCGATCATGGAGAGCTACTCCAGCCGCATCGTCCACGTTGGCAAGGCGGGTTCGGGCCAGATCGCCAAGATGGCCAATCAGATCTGCATCGCTGGCAACGTCGCGGCTTTGGCAGAGGCGGTGCGTTTCGCGCAGGCCTCGCACCTCGACATGGACAAAGTCTACGAGGCGATTTCGGGCGGCGCCGCGCAGTCGTGGCAGATGGACAACCGCTGGAAGACCATGGACGCGGGCGAATTCGACTTCGGCCTCGCGATCGACTGGATGCGCAAGGATCTGGGCCTCAGCCTTGAGGAAGGCCGGGGCCTGGGCGTCTCGCTGCCGGTGGCGGCGCTGGTCGATCAGTTCTTCTCCGACGTGCAGGCCACGGGCGGCGGGCGGCTCGATACGAGCGCCATCATCAAGCGGCTCCCCCAGAAGGGTAAATCGTGAAGTCATGGATTGCGGCAGCGGCCACGCTGCTTTCGGGTACGGTGCTGGCAACTCCGGCGCTGGCCGACGTGCTGGTGGACAACGTCGAGGGCGTCACCCCTGACGGCAAGGGCGGCGTGGAGCGCTTCGAGGGCTTCCTGATCAACCCCCAGGGCAAGATCGCGCAAGTCTTCCACAAGGGCGACAAGCGACCCAAGAAGGTGGACTACAAGGTCGACGGCAAGGGCCGCATCGTCGTGCCCGGCATGATCGACGCGCACGGGCACGTCATGGCCACCGGCTTCGCGAAGATGACGCTGGACCTGTCGATGGCGAAGTCGCTCGACGAGGCCCTCTCGCGCATCGCCGCATGGACCGCCGCGCATCCCGAAGCGCCGTGGATCCTCGGCGGCGGCTGGAACCAGGCGAGCTGGGGGCTGGACCGCATGCCGACCGCCGCCGAACTCGACACGGTGACCGGCGGCAAGCCCGCCTGGCTCACCCGCATCGACGGGCACGCGGGCTGGGCCAACTCCGCCGCGCTGGCCGCTGCGGGCGTGACCGCCAGCACCGCCGATCCGGCAGGCGGCGAAGTGCTGCGCGTCGCGGGGTCGAAGGCCCCGGCGGGCGTGCTGGTCGACGCCGCCACCGCGCTCGTCGAGAAGAAGCGCCCCAAGCCTCGCCCCGAGGATGCCGACACCGCTTTCGGCGAAGCGCAGCTGCAGTTCCTTGCCGCGGGCGTCACCACCGTGGCGGACATGGGCACCTCGATCGAGGACTGGCAGACCTTCCGCCGCGCCTCCGACAAGCACCAGCTGCGCATGCGCGTGGTCGCCTATGCGGGCGGGATCGAAGCGATGACGCTGATCGGCGGCCCCGGCCCGACACCGTGGATCGACGACGACCGGCTCAAGATGAACGGCGTGAAGCTCTACCTCGATGGCGCGCTGGGTTCGCGCGGGGCGTGGCTCAAGGCGCCTTATGCCGACGATGCCGCCACCAAGGGCCTGCCGCAGATGAGCCAGACCCAGCTCGGCAACCTGATGAGCCGCGCGGCGATGGACGGCTTCCAGGTCGCGGTCCACGCCATCGGCGATGAGGCCAACGCCACCGTGCTCGATTCGATCGAGGAACTGTCGCAGACCTACAAGGGTGATCGCCGCTGGCGCATCGAGCATGCCCAGATCGTCGACCCCGCCGACATCCCGCGCTTCGGCCGCAACGGCGTGATCGCCAGCATGCAGCCGCAGCACGAAGCCTCCGACCGCGTCATGGCCGAGGCGCGCCTCGGCCCGCAGCGGCTGGCGGGCGCCTATGCATGGAAGTCGATCGCGGCGGCGGGTGCGAAGCTGGCCTTCGGCTCCGACACCCCGGTCGAGCCCGCGCATCCCTTCGAGGGCCTCGCGGTGGCGATCAGCCGCACCGGCGCCGACGGCCAGCCCATGGGCGGCTGGCAGCCGCAGGAGATCCTGACCCGCGAGGCGGCGCTGGGCGCCTACACCACCGGCGCAGCGTACTCGCTGTTCGCCGAGGACCGCCTCGGCCGCATTGCGCCGGGCATGCGCGCGGACTTCCTGTTCGTGGACGAAGACCCGATGACCGCCGCCCCGCAGGCTTTGCGCGGCACGCATGTGCTGGAAACGTGGATCGGCGGGCGGCTGGCATGGTCGGCCGCGCAGGACGGCGGCAAGGCGGGGGTGCGGCGGTAGGCACGCTGCTTCACCTTACACCGCTCATGCTGAGCCTGTCGAAGCATGGGAACTTCGCGCCCAGCGTTGGGGCCTTCGACAAGCTCAGGCTGAGCGGGGTGGAGAGGACAGCGGGACAATTCCCTTCGCCCGGTTGACCCGCGCTCCGCTCATGCTGAACGGAGTAGAGAGGTTGGTTCTTACATTGGCGCCCCTTGCCGAGTTTTAACCTCGACCCGCTCAGGCTGAGCTTGTCGAAGCCCGCCCGCAACGCCAGACCCTCAGCCCATGGCGTTCCACACATACATCCTGCGCTGCCGCGACGGATCGTATTACGTGGGCCACACCGATGACCTCGAACGCCGCATCGCGCAGCACCGGGCCGGTGCGCTCGGCGGATACACAGCAAGCCGCCTGCCCGTGACATTCCTCTGGGCGCAGGATTTCCAGACCCGCGACGATGCCTTCGCCGCAGAACGCAAGCTCAAGGGCTGGAGCCGCGCCAAGAAGGAGGCGATGATCGCGGGTAACTGGTCGCTGGTCAGCGAACTTGCGCGAAATGGGAAAGCCCGCGAGCGTACAGCCTTTCCGCCGGGGGCTTCGACAAGCTCAGGGTGAGCGGGGGTAGTGTAAAAATCCCAACCCCCCTCAGGCTGAGCCTGTCGAAGCCCCCGCGCAACGCCGGACCTTAGCAGCCCTCACTCCGCCGCAGCGTGTCCGGCAGCCTTGGCCGCTTCCTCGACGGCTTTTTCCTCGCGCGCGCGGTCCTTGGCGTCACGGCGTTCGGTGAACCACATCAGCACCAGCGTGCCCTCGAACAGCAGCAGCAGCGGCACCGCCAGCAGCAGCTGCGAGACGACGTCGGGCGGGGTCGCCACGGCGGCGACGATGAAGATACCGACGATCGCATAGCGCCGCGCGCCCACGCACTGCGCGCGCGTCACCATGCCCGCCCGGTTGAGCAGCATCAGCAGCACCGGCAGCAGGAAGCTGATCCCGAACGCCAGGATGAACTGCATCACCAGCGCGAGGTAATCGCCCGTGCCGGGCAGCGCCTCCAGCTTGAGGCCGCCCTTCTGTCCCTCGAACGTGAGGAAGAAGTGGAACGCGGTGGGCATCACCACGTAATAGGCCAGCGCCGCGCCCATCGTGAACAATACCGGCGTCGCGATCAGGAACGGCAGGAACGCCTTCTTTTCCTTGGCGTAGAGGCCCGGCGCAACGAACTGCCAGATCTGGTTGGCGATCACCGGGAAGCTGACGAAGAAGGCCGCGAACATCGCGATCTTCACCTCGACGAAGAACGCCTCGTAGAGCTTGGTGTAGATCAGCTTGCCTTGCCCGGGCGGGAACGCCTCGGTCAGCGGGCGGACAAGGAAGGCAAAGATGTCGCCCGCGAAGTAGAAGCACACCGCGAAGGCCAGCGCGAAAGCCATGAAGGCGCGCAGCAGACGGCCCCGAAGCTCGATCAGATGATCGAGCAGCGGCGCCTGGGTGTCGTCGATATCGGAAATGCGGAAGGGCTGCATGGTTTCTGCCTCAAGCCACGGATCAGGGCGGCGGGGGAGGCAGGTGCAGCTCGGCCTGCCGGTTTTCGGTCTTCACCTCTGCGGATTTCTCGGGCGCGTCATCGGCAGCGGGCGATACCGCAGGTTCAGGCTGCGAAAGGGCAGGTTCCGAAACGGCGGGCGCCTGCATGTCGTCGGCAGTAGGATTCATCGAGGGGAGCTGCGGGCTCGCCTTCATGATGGCCTCGTTCTGCTCGCGCCACTTGCGCTCCATTTCCTCCAGTTCGGCCTCGCGCACCATGGCGTCGATGCCGGACCGGAAATGGTTCGACATCTTGCGCATCTTGCCGATCCAGCGGCCAGCCGTGCGCAGCGCCATCGGCATGTCCTTGGGACCGATGACGACGACCGCCACGATGACGATCATCAACAGTTCGGATGCACCGACGTCGAACATCCCCGATCAGCCCCGAGCGCTCAGGCCTGTTCGTTCTTCACTTCGGTCGCGGTCGGCGCCGGATCGGCCTTCTGCGACGAGATCTGGGCGGCGGGAGCCGAGGCTTCCTGGGCCTTCTTGGCCTCTTCCTCGTTCATGCCGTCCTTGAAGCTCTTGATGCCCTTGCCGAAGTCACCCATGATTTCCGAAACGCGGCCGCGTCCGAACAGCACGAGCACGATCACGAGAACGATCAGCCAGTGCCAGATCGAGAAGCTACCCATAACCTCAACTCCAAAAGCGCGGTCGATTCCGACCGGTCATAGGGGGCATGTAGGCGCTTTGATGCCAAGTTGCCAGCCCGTCATGGTTATGTCCTTCACCGGTCGCACGTCAGTCATCTTCGGAATCCGCGTTGTCCGGTATGCGAGGATTCTTGCTGCCCAGCGCCGTCTCGATCATGTCCTCGTCAACCGGGTCGAGCAGGCCCGCCGCGCGCAATTCGTCGATGCCCGGCAGTTCCTTCAGCGAGCCCAGCCCGAAGTGGTCGAGGAACGCGGGCGTCGTCGCGTAGATCACCGGCCGCCCCGGCACCTCGCGGCGACCGGCGACGCGCACCCAGCCCGCCTCCATCAGCACGTCGAGCGTACCCTTGGCGGTCTGGACGCCGCGAATGGCCTCGATCTCGGCGCGGCTGACGGGCTCGTGGTAGGCGACGATCGCCAGCACCTCGGTGGCGGCGCGGCTGAGGCGGCGCACGTCCTCCTTCTCGCGGCGGAGCAAGTGGGCAAGGTCGGGCGCGGTCTCGAAATGCCAGCGCCCGCCGCGCTCGACGAGGTGGATGCCGCGTCGCTCGTAGTGGCGCTGCAGATCGGCGAGCGCAGGGCGGACCTCGCCGCCCTTCTCGCCGAAACCGAGGTGGAGCGCGACCTGATCCGCGGTAAGCGGTTCGGTGGAGGCGAAGAGGGTCGCCTCGACGGCGCGAAGGACATCGTCGGGGGCGCTTTGGACGTCTTGTGTCACGTTTGAGTGCCTTTGAGTGCCCTTAGGCGCACGGGGCCATACGTCTCGTCCTGCGCCAGTTCGGCCTTGCCGGTACGGGCCAGTTCGAGCGCCGCGACGAAGCTCGAAGCCAGCGCGGAACGGCGCAATTGCGGGCTTTCCCAGCTACCATGCGCTGCCGGAAGGAAGTCGCGCAGTTCCATCCAGTCGATCGCCACGCCGAGCATCGAGGCGACCCGGGCGATCGCGGTGTCGAGCGTCATCACCATCCGCTCGCGCACCATGTGCACTACCGGCTGTGAGCGGATTTTCACGTCGCCGTAAGCTCTTACGAGGTCGAACCACTCGACCTGCCAGCGAGACTTGCGATCGACGCGCAGGCCCTCCGGAGCCCCCCGTTCGAACACATCGCGGCCCAGCCGGTCGCGCCCCATCAGCCGCGCCGCAGCCTCGCGCATCGCACCCAGGCGCTGCAGGCGCATCTGCAGGCGCAGGGCCATTTCCTCGGGGCTCGGGTCCTCCTGCTCGTCGCGCGGCAGCAGCAGCGCGGACTTCAGATAAGCCAGCCACGCCGCCATCACGAGGTAATCCGCCGCCAGTTCCAGCCGCAGCGCCTCGGCCTCCTCGATGTACGTCAGGTAGGCATCGACCAGTTCGAGGATCGAGATGCGCAGCAGATCTACCTTCTGCCGCCGCGCGAGGTCGAGCAGCAGGTCGAGCGGCCCTTCCCAGCCGTCGATCTCGAGGTACAGCTTATCGGCCTGAGCGCCCTGGCGGTCCTCGCCGTCCCAGTCGTCGAAGAGGCCGGGATTACTGGCCACGTCAGGCCGCCCGCAGCGCCAGCAGGGCGTCGCGCTTCGCCAGCAGTTCGGCGTGATCGGCCGCTGTCGCGGGGCCGGTTCCGGCCAGCGCATGGTCGAGACGGGCGGCGGTTTCCTCGGCCATGACCGGCAGGGCCTTGGCGATGCCGACCATGTCGTCCATCTTCGCCCAGCAGTTGAGCGCGATGTCGCAGCCCGCCGCGATCGCCTGCGCCGCCAGTTCCGGCACGCTGCCGGAAAGGGCCTGCATATCGAGATCGTCGGTCAGCAGCAGACCCGAAAAACCGATGGTCTTGCGGATGATCTCACCAATCACGAAAGGCGAGAGGGTGCCAGGGTTCTCGGCATCCCACGCGGTGTAGCGCACGTGCGCGGTCATCCCGATCGGCGTCTTGGACAGCGCGCAGAACGGGGCGAGATCGCGTTCCAGTTCCTCGGCCGAGGCGGTGACGGTGGGCAGTTCCTTGTGGCTGTCCGCCATCGCGCGGCCGTGGCCGGGGATGTGCTTGATGCAGCCCGCGACGCCCGATCGCGCGAAACCGTCGAGGATCGCGCGGCCCAGCGCCGCCACCCGCATCGGCTCGGCGCCCAGCGCGCGGTCGCCGATGACGTCGTGGGCTCCGGGCTGGCGCACGTCGAGCGAGGGGTGGCAGTCGACGCTGACGCCGACTTCGGCAAGGTCAAGGCCGAGCGCCTGCGCGTTCACCCGCGCCGCCTCGATGGCGCTGGCGGGGGCTAGGTCGTAGAGCCGGTCGAACGCTTCGCCGGGCGGGTAGGCGCTCCAGGTCGGTGGCTTCATTCGCGCGACGCGGCCGCCTTCCTGGTCGATGCAGACGAACAGGTGCTCGCGCCCGTGGATGGAGCGCAGTTCGTCGGTCAGGGCGCGGACTTGCGCGCGGCTTTCGACGTTGCGGCCGAACAGGATGTAGCCCGCCGGATCGGCGTCGCGGAAGAAGGCGCGTTCGTCGTCGCCGAGGGTCAGGCCGGAGAGGCCGAAGATTGCCGGAACCATGCGTGTTTTGGTCGCAGAATGGCGGCGGTTTCGCAAGAAAGACGGCGGGCGAAGGTGTGGATGGCGCTATGCGGCAGGGGCTTCGACAAGCTCAGCCTGAGCGGGATTTAAAGATTTAAAGACCTGCTCTAAAACCCGCTCAGGCTGAGCTTGTCGAAGCCCCCTCGGGCCATTTCCGGCACGATGACTTACGCTGCGCGCCAATACCTGCCACAACCCCACCCATGACCCGCACGTTCGGCCCTCCCCCCTCCGCCGCCGAGTTCGAGCGCCTCGCCCACGCCGCCTTCGCGCGGATTCCTGCGCCGTTCGCGCAGCACCTCGACGGGATCACCGTCCACATCGAGGAATTCGCGGACGAGGAAACGCTGGGCGCCATGGGCATCGAGGATGCCTGGGAACTGACCGGACTCTATCACGGCCGGTCGATGGATACCGATTCGGTGTGGATCTCGGGCGAATTCCCGCCGCGCATCACGCTCTATCGCCAGCCCCTTCTCGCCGAATGGTGCGAGACCGAGGTGGATCTGGAGGACCTCGTCGCGCATGTGGTGATCCACGAGGTAGGCCACCATTTCGGCCTGTCCGACGACGCCATGCATGCGCTGGAGGATCAGGTGCGCTGACAATTCGCACAGGCCGTCGGCGAAATTGTCCCTTGGCCCGTCATATTGCAGTGCGATAGAGCCGGGTCATGACTTCCCCCCGTCTACGCGCTCTGCCGCTCCTCGCTCTCGCTTTCACCGCTGCCTGCGCTGCACCGCAGGCAACCCGCCCGGGAGCGCCCGTCACGGCGGCCACCCCGGTGGAAGTGGGCATCATCGCCATCAACGACTTCCACGGCGCGCTGGAGCCGCCCAAGGCGTCGGTCGAGGCCCCCGGCCCTGATGGCAAGACGGTCAACGTGCCCGCAGGCGGCGGCGCGTGGCTGGCATCGGCGGTCGATTCGCTCAAGGCCGAACACCCGAACAACGTCGTCGTCGCGGCGGGCGACCTCACCAGCGCCTCACAACTGGCCTCCTCGCTTCATCTCGACGAACCGGCGGTCGGCGTGATGAACCGCATCGGGCTGGAGTTCAACGCGGTCGGCAACCACGAGTTCGACCGCGGCTGGAAGGAACTCCAGCGCCTCCAGAACGGCGGCTGCGAGAAGAACACGCGCTTGCAGCCCTGCCAGCTCGAGCAGTTCAAGGGCGCCAGCTACAAGTACCTCGCCGCTGCGACCTACAGGGACGACGGCACGACGCTGTTCCCCGCCACCGGCCTGAAGACCTTCGGTGAGGGCGCGAGCAAAGTGACCATCGGCTTCGTCGGCCTGTCGCTCAAGTCGATCCCCACGCTCGTCCAGCCCGACATGGTCAAGGGACTGACCTTCGGTGACGAGGCCGAGGCGATCAACAAGGCGATTCCCGTGCTCAAGGCCGAGGGCGCCGACGCCGTCGTCGTGCTGATCCACCAGGGCGGCAAGACCACTGCCAAGGACCCCAATTCGTGCGAGGGCTTCGCGGGCGACATCCAGCCGATCCTCGACAAGCTGAACCCCGGCGTGGACCTCGTCGTCTCGGGCCACACGCACTGGCAGTACGTGTGCCAGTACGGCCAGTCGGGCGACGGCTCGCCGATCCTGCTGACCAGCGCGGGCGTCTACGGCAAGCTGGTGACCGACATCACCCTCACCATCGACCCCGCCAGCCACAAGGTCATCGCCAAGAAGGCCCGCAACGTGATCGTCCAGTCGCCGGGCTACACCAGCGGCCGGGGCGACGTGCCGAATACCACCGCCTACCCGCAGTTCCAGCCGCGCGCGGACGTGGCCGATTATGTAGCGGGCTACGTGAAGGATGCAGCCGGGCTGATCCAGCGCCCGGTCGGCAAGATGTCAGGCCCGGCGGCGAAGGGCAGCAGCGAGAGCGCCAGCGGCGGCGACCTTGGCAACCTGGTTGCCGATTCGCAGCTCGCGGGCACCCGGGCTGCGGGCGCGCAGATCGCCTTCACCAACCCCTTCGGCATCCGCGCCCCGATCGACCCGGCGCCGGACGGCACCGTCACCTTCGGGCAAGTCTACGCGACGCAGCCCTTCAACAACGAGCTGGTGACGATGACGCTGACCGGCGCGCAGGTCCGCGCGGTGATCGAGGACGGCCTCGACGACGCGGGCGACAAGCAGGCGCTGGCGCCCTCGGCCGGCCTGAAGTTCTCGTACGACATGCGCCGTCCCTCGGGCAGCCGCGTGGTGTCGCTGACGCTGAACGGCAAGCCGCTCGCCCCTGCCGCGAAGTACCGCGTCACCGTGGTCAACTTCCTCGCCGAAGGCGGCGACGGCTTCGCGACCTTCAAGCAGGGCACCGAGATCACGCGCGGCATGATCGACAACGAGGCGTTCCAGCAGTGGCTCGCCGCCGTGCCGGTGCGTCAGGTGCCCAAGGAAGAGCGCACCGTTCGCCTCGACAAGTAATGCAAGCCCGGTCCCTGCGGCCTTCGCGGGGACCGGAATCTATCAAGCATCGACTTCGGCGTAGTGGCTGGGCGGCTGGATCACTTCCATGCGCTCCGACAAAAGCGGCCGAAACGAGGGCCGCGACTTCATCACCAGATACCAGCCGCGCGCCTGCTCGTGGCTCGACCAGTCGAGGCCGCCGAGATAGTCCGCCACCGACAGCTGCGCCGCCGCGGCGAGGTCCGCCAGCGTCATCGTCGCACCGGCAAGCCAGGGCCGGTTGTCGATCAGGTAGTCGATGTAGTCGAGGTAGTCGTGCGCCAGCTTCATCGATTCGCGCAGCGCCTTGGCATCGGGCGCCTGGCGGAACACGAGGCGTTTCTTCAT
>NZ_JABXWS010000006.1:0-58122 GCF_015594425.1 Novosphingobium sp. HR1a | reverse complement strand
CCGCTCCAGCAGCAGCGGGCCGGAAACGTCGTTGTAGAAGTTCTCGTCGAACATCGCGATCAGGCGGCGGATCTCGGCCCGCTGCTGGGCGGTCCCGCTGATCAGCGGATAGCGATCCACCGTCTCCTCGAAGTATTCGCAGATCGCGCGACTGTCCGACAGCACGAGGCCCTTGTCGGTTTCACGGATCACCGGCGTGCGTCCGGCCGGGTTCATCGCGAAGAGGCGATCCTCGCCTTCCCACGGTCGCGCGGTCTGGAGTTCGTACGCGATGCCCTTTTCTGCCATGAGCAGCCGGACCTTGCGACTGAAGGGGCAGAGCGGGAACTGATAGATGTGCCACATGGCGATCCGGAATGCCGAAAGGGCACGGCCCCGTCCATTTCACGGAGGCGGGAATCAGGTGGATAAGTCCGCGCTCCATCCGTTGCGCGATATCTCGCGCCCCTGCGCCTCCGCTCGTTGACCCCTGCCCTGCGCGCCGACACTCTCTCCGCAAACGGGAAAGGGAGAGGAAACCGTGCTGCTCAAGTCAATCCGCCTGGGGTCGAACGACCTTGCCAGGACCCGCGCGTTCTATGACGCGACCTTCGGTGCGCTGGGCCTCGCACCCTGCTCGACGCCGGACCAGTACCCGATCGTGATGTGGGACCTTGGCGGCGTGCGCTTCCTGCTCGGCCCGGCGCGCGACGGCGAGGCGTGCACGCACGGCAATGGCGGCACGATCCTGTTCGACGCGCCGGATCAGGATGCGGTCAGGACTTGGCACGCGGCGGGCCTGGCCAACGGCGGCACCGACGAAGGCGCCCCCGAGGCCAAGCCGCAGGCGCGCGGCGCCTTCGGGGCCTACCTGCGCGACCCCGACGGCAACAAGCTCGGCGTCTATTCCGGGCTGAGCATGGGCTGAAGCGTGATCGCCTGCGACTATGCCGCCGTCATCCCCGCGAAGGCGGGAACCCATCTCCCGATGCTTCGTGCCAGCACGGGCATCAGTTGGGTCCCCGCCTTCGCGGGGATGACGAAAATTGGAAGCACGTCGAAGAGGGTGATCACGCCGCCCGGTCCACCACGACCATCGTGAAGGTCGAGGTTGCCGAATGGCGGCGTTCGCCGTTCATCAGGTTCTCGGCCCAGAGTTCGACGCGGATGAGCACCGAATCGGGGCCTGCCATGACGACCTCGGAGATCAGCTCGATCATCTCGCCCTCGCGGATGGGGGATTTGAAATCGATGCGGTCGGACGTGCCCATGATCATCGGGCGGCGCATGTGGCGGCTCGATGCGATGAAGGCAGCGCGTCCCATCATCTTGAGCGCGTCTCCCCCGAACAGCGAGCCGTAGTGGTTCGTCTGCGCCGGAAACACCATGTCGACCATGTGCAGCCGCCCGGTCTCGACCGAAGGCGCGGGCTCGGGCATGGGAGGGAACGGGAGCTTCGTATCCGGCCCCTTGGGCGCGACGAGGACGAAAAGGCCGCGCGTGCAAAGGCGGCGCTCGCCGGTGAGCGGGTTTTCGGCGACCAGTTCCACTTCGACATCGACCGATCGGGTGCCGACGCGGGTGATCAGGCCGGTCGCCTCGATCAGATCACCGATGCGGCCGGGGTTCTCGAAGTCGATGCGCTCGGTCCGCGCGGTGACGAAAGGCGCGCGGGCATGGCGGGCGGCGACGAGGAAGGCGATCTTGTCCATGTGCGCCAGCGCGACGCCGCCGAACAGGGTGCCATGGTGGTTGGTGTCGCCGGGAAACACGGCGTCGATAAGCTGCACCGCGTGCGCGGCGGGAGTGGTCTTCAGGGTCATGTCATACTCGTCGATTCGGGTCACGGTCGCCGGACGCCCTCCCGAATACGAATGGGATACGCGGCCGTCGGCCTGGTCGGGAATCGTCTCCACGGGATGGACGACCGGCTCGGCATGGAGGGGGCAATGCTGCGCCCTTGGCCGGTCTGTCAGCTGCGGGCGCGGCGAGGCGCCCGGCAGAAGGCGGCGCACCTCGCAGCCGGGCAGGCTCCGGTCAAGCGAAAGGGCAGCGATTATCTTGCAGCTTGTGCCACTGGTGTTGCCTTGTCCGCACCTCGGGCATAAGCCGCGCCTTCTTCAATCCCGTGCAAGGACCTGCGCACCGTGACGCTTCATACCTGGTGGCTTTTCGTCGCCGCCGTCTTCGTGGTTTCCGGCACGCCGGGGCCGAACATGCTCCACGTCCTGTCGCGCAGCGTCGAGATGGGCGCGCGGCGCAGCACGATCGCGATGGCGGGGTGCCTCTGCGCGATCTTCCTGCTGATGGGTTCCTCCGCCGCCGGACTGACGACGCTGCTGCTGGCGCTCCCGGGTTCGTTCGAAGTGCTGCGCTATGCCGGTGTGGCCTATCTGGTGTACCTCGGGGTGAAGTCCTGGCGCTCGCCCGTGGCACCGCTCGACCCCACCGAGGGCGAACTGCCGCCCGCTCCTTCGAGCCTCGCGGTGTTCCGGGGCGGCTTCACGATCGCCATCAGCAATCCCAAGGCGATCCTCTTCGCGGCAGCCTTCTTCCCGCAGTTCATCGACCCCGCGCTGCCCAAAGTGCCGCAGTTCGCAATCCTGCTCAGCACGTTCGCCGTCATCGAAACCGGGTGGTACTGCGCCTATGCGCTGGGCGGCCGTTCGCTGGCGGGCTACCTCACGCGCCCCGCGATCAAGCAGGCGTTCAACCGGGTGACCGGCGTGTTCTTCATCGGCTTTGGGCTGGCGCTGCTGAAAGCGCGGCCGCACTGACGCTCACTTGATCTCGCGGGTGACCTTGCCTGCGGGATCGAGCAGCCTCACCCCCGGCGTCCCGTCCGCGCCCACGCCCAGCGTCAGGCGCGGGCGGCCTTCGGCATCGCTCAGCACCAGCGATGCCTCACCCTTCGCATCGCGGCCGAGCCAGACGCGGCGGGCCGATTCGAAGCCTGCCTCGGCCAGCAGCCGGGCCCGCTCCGGCCCCGGCGCCATGTCGCGCAGGCGGTGCCCCGCCGCCACGTCCATCAGCCTGTCCGGGCGGTCGGTGACGATGACGCCGACACGGCGCGCCTTGCCGTCCTCGGTGCTCACCATCTGCAACGTCTGGTCCTGATGATAGCGATCGAAGGTCAGGCTGCCGCCGTTTGTGGGCACGCCGTTCTTCATCCCGCCGTCGAAAACGAGGCCGCCATTCTCGTCGCCCTGATCGTTGAAGAAGATCATCCCCGCTTCCTGCCGGTTCGGGTGGGGATGCTCGACCCCGCCAAGGATCAGGCCGGGAATGCGGGCCTTGCCGGAGATCGTCATGCGCAAGGTGCCGTCGGGTTCGCGCACGTTGATGCGCTGGACGTCGATGGTGTCGAATTTGGTGGCAGGCGCCGAAACGGCGGTGAGGCCGAGCCACACCGTCGCCAGCGTCATCACTGCGGCATAGGCACCGACGGCTTTCGAGGCGTCAATTCGCAAGGTTCGTCTCCCGAAAAGGTGCGGGCACCCGGCCCGCCGGTTCCGAGAGAGCATCATGCCTCGCCCAGCAATGCAACCCTCGCGACTCAGCCCCCGCGCGAGAGCAGGAATACCGCGTGCTCGGCGCGGAAGTTCGCCGCCGCCGCGCTGCACTGGGTATCGCCTGAGAGGAACCAGCGCCCCTCCACCGTGATCCCGCGTTCCTGCAGCAGCGCGCGGAAATCGTTCACCGTCAGGTGGTGGATGTTGGGCGTCTCGTACCAGGCGATCGGCAGCAGCCGCGTCACCGGCATGCGGCCGTTCCACAGCAGCGAGGTACGGACTCGCCAGTGCGCGAAGTTCGGGAAGCTGACGAAGGCCTTGCGGCCGATGCGCAGCAGTTCTTCCAGCACCATGTCGGGCCGCATCGTCGTCTGCAGCGTCTGCGACAGGATCGCGTAGTCCACCGACTTGTCGGGATAGAACGCAAGGTCCTTGTCCGCATCGCCCTGGATCACCGAGAGGCCCTTGGCCACGCAGGCGCCCACGTTCAGCGCGTCGATCTCCATACCGCGCGTGGCGCAGCCTGAACCGTCGCGCAGGGCCTGCATCAAGGTGCCGTCGCCGCAGCCGACGTCGAGCACGCTGGAATCCAGCGCGACGTTCTCGGCGATGATCGCAAGGTCCGGGCGCAGGCCGGTCTTCATCGCCGGGGTCATGACGCCACCTGCAACTGCGCGGCGAAGGCGGGCGAGAGACGCTCCATCAGCCGCTCCGGCCGCATCAGCGGATTGAAGCCGAGCGCGGCGTAGACACCGTGCGCGTCGGCGGTGGTCAGCGCGAAACGGCGCACTGTCTCGTAGCCCGGATGATCGAGGAACCACTGCACCATGCGGCTGCCGAGGCCCGCCCCGCGTGCAGGCTCATCCACCCAGACGTCGGCGAGCCAGGCGAAACTGGCGTAATCGGTGATCATGCGGGCGAAACCGACCTGCCCATGTTCGGGGTGATAGGCCCCGAGACAGTGCGAGCCCGCAATCTGGCGCTCGACCTGTTCGATCGCGATGCCCGGGGTCCAGTAGCTGGAGGCGAGCCAGCCATGCACCCGCGCCACGTCGAGGCGAGCCTTATCGTCGGACAGCGCGATCATCCGATGAACCCCTGAACTACGCGGTCGAGCGCGGGCACGTCGAGCAGGAACGAGTCGTGCCCGAATGGCGCGGAAAGCTCAACGAAGCTCACCGGCAGGCCCGCCGCGTTGAGCGCGTGGACGACATTGCGCGATTCCGCCGTGGGATAAAGCCAGTCGGTATCGAAGCTGACGAGGCAATACCGCGCCTTCGACTTCGCGAAGGCATTGGCGAGCATGCCGCCGTGCTCTTCGGCGAGGTCGAAGTAGTCCATCGCGCGGGTAATGTAGAGGTACGAATTCGCATCGAAGCGGTCGGTGAACGACAAACCCTGATAGCGCAGGTACGATTCGATCTGGAAATCCGCGTCGAAGCCGAAGGTCTTTTCCTCTCGGTTCTGCAGGCGGCGGCCGAACTTCTCGGTCAGGCCCGCTTCCGACAGGTACGTGATGTGCGCGGCCATGCGGGCGACGGAGAGTCCCTTCTCCGGCCCCTTCCCGAAGGCGTAGTAATCGCCCTCGCGCCATTCGGGGTCGGCCATGATCGCCTGACGCCCGACTTCGTGGAATGCGATGTTCTGGGCCGAATGCCGCGCAGTCGAGGCCAGCACCAGCACCGCGCGCGTACGCTCCGGGAAGTTGGCGGCAAGGCTGAGCACCTGCATCCCGCCCATCGATCCGCCGACAAGCGCGTGAAGGCTGTCGATCCCCAGAGAATCGAGCACAGCGATGTGCCCCCGTACCATGTCGCGGATGGTGATGACCGGGAAGCGCATGCCCCAGGGCGTACCGTCCGGGCCGTCACTGGCCGGGCCGGTCGAACCCATACACGAGCCGATCACATTGGCGCAGATCACGAAGAAGCGGTCGGTGTCGATCGGCTTGCCCGGTCCGACCATGCGCACCCACCAGCCGGGCTTGCCGGTCTTGGGGTGGTTGGAGACGACATGCTGATCGCCGGTCAGCGCGTGGCAGATCAGGATCGCGTTGTCCTTGGCCGCATTCAGCGTGCCGCAGGTCTCGTAGGCGATGCGCGCGCAGGGCAGCATCTGCCCGCCGTCGAGCAGCAGCGGCATGTCGAGGTCGAGGTGGCGGTTCTCGATTGGGGGATTGAGCACGGTTGCCATGATCCGAGCCCCAATAGAGGCTCAATCGGGCTCTGTCATTAGCCGCCATGGTGCGTTATGGGGCCGGCCGTCATGAGCGAAACGATCACCACACCGAAAGCCCCGACTCCCAAGCCCTGGATCGAGGCGATCCACGCCTATGTGCCCGGCAAGTCGAAAGGCAAGGACGGCCGCCCGCTCATCAAGCTCTCCGCCAACGAGAACCCGTTGGGCACCAGCGAGGCCGCGCTGGCCGCGAAGGCCGCCGCGCCCGCGCTCTATCCGGACCCCGACAGCACCGCCTTGCGCACCGCGATCGGCGCGCGCCACGGCATCGATCCGGCGCGCGTGGTGATGGGCACCGGCTCGGACGAACTGCTCAACCTTGCGGCGCAGGGCTATGCGGGCCTCGGCGACGAGGTGATCTACGTGCGCTACGGCTTCTCGGTCTACGACATCGCCGCACGCCGCTGCGGCGCGACGCCCGTTGTCGCGCCCGACCTCGACTACGGCACCGACGTCGATGCGCTGCTGGCGCTGGTGACGGAGCGGACCCGCGTGGTCTTCGTCGCCAACCCCAACAACCCGACCGGCTCCTATCTTCCCAAGGGCGAGATCGCGCGCCTGCACGCCGCCCTTCCCTCCGACGTGCTGCTGGTGCTCGACCAGGCTTACGGCGAATACGTCGCGCCCGAGGACGAGGACGGCGCGCTGGCGCTGGCCGCCGTGCATGACAACGTGCTGGTGACGCGCACCTTCTCCAAGATTTTCGGCCTTGCCGGCGAACGCATCGGCTGGGGCACCGGTGCACCGGACATCATCGCCACGCTTAACCGCATCCGTGGGCCGTTCAACGTCTCCTCCACCGGACAGGCGATGGCCGAGGCGGCGCTGGCCGAGGCCGCATTTGTCGAAGCCAGCCGCATCCACAACCGCGACGAGCGCGCCCGTTTCGTCGCGAAGCTGGAGGCGCTCGGAAACCACGGCCTGCGCCCGTTGCCCAGCCAGGCGAACTTCGTGCTGACCCTGTTCGAAGGCGCCCTCACCGCCGAAGCGGCGTTCGAGGGCCTCGCGGATCGCGGCTACATCGTACGCTGGCTGCCCGGCCAAGGGCTGCCTCAGGCGCTGCGCATCACCATCGGAAAGAGCGCCGACATGGACGCGATCGCCGAGGCGCTGCGCGAAATGGCGGAAGCCGCGAAATGAGCTTCGCGAAAATCGCCATCATCGGGCTCGGCCTGCAAGGCGGCTCGATCGGCCTCGCCGTGCGCGAGTTCCTGCCCGACGCGCGCACCACCGGCTTCGACCTCAGCCCCGACCACCGCGCCCGCGCCGCCGAGCGCGGCCTTGTCGACAAGGTCTGCGCCACTGCCAGCGAAGCCGTGCGCGATGCCGACCTGGTGATCTTCTGCGTGCCGCCGGGCGCGATGGGCATCGCCGCCGAACAGGTGCGCGGCGCCTTGCCCGAGACCGCCCTGGTCAGCGATGTCGGCTCGTCCAAGCAGGCCATCGCCAAGGCGCTCGGCGAGGCCCTGCCCGACCACGTCGTCATCCCCGCGCACCCCGTCGCCGGCACCGAGAACTCGGGGCCGGACGCAGGCTTCGCGCACTTGTTCCGCAACCGCTGGTGCATCGTCACCCCGCCCGCCAAGGTGGACATGGTGCGGTTGTCGCAGCTCGTCGGCTTCTGGGAAGCGCTGGGCGCCAACGTCGAGATCATGACGCCCGAGCACCACGATCTCGTGCTCGCGGTCACCAGCCACTTGCCGCACCTCATTGCCTACACCATCGTCGGCACGGCCTCCGATCTGGAAGACGTGACGCAGAGCGAGGTCATCAAGTATTCGGCCGGCGGCTTCCGCGACTTCACCCGCATCGCCGCTTCCGACCCGACGATGTGGCGCGACGTATTCCTGTCCAACAAGGACGCGGTGCTGACGATGCTCCAGCGCTTCACCGAGGACCTGACCGCCCTCCAGCGCGCGATCCGCGTCGGCGACGGCGAGCAATTGTTCGATACCTTCGCTCGCACCCGCGCGATCCGCCGCTCGATCATCGAGGAAGGCCAGGACGACGCGCGGCCGGACTTCGGCCGCGGGGATCACGAAGGCCGGTAAAGCACGTCATCCCAGCGAAGGCGGGGATGACGGCCACTTTGTTTATCGGGGCTTGGAGCTACCGGGCATCTCGTGCTTTGAGCGGGCGAACCTCCTGCTCGAGAGCCCGACGCCATGCAGCTATCCATCCAGACCATGCTTGAATACGCCGTGCCCGGCCCCGTCGACGTCCTGCTCCAGATCGAGGCGGCGATCATCCCCGAGCAGCGCGTTCTGCACGCTCACATCGAGCTGCCGCCGCTCGAACATTTCGCCCGCGTTCCCGCGCAGGCCTGCATCGGCGAACGCATCTGGCTGCGCACCTCCGCGCCGCTGACGGTCCGCTACGAGGCCACGGTAGAGGTCGATCGCTTTCTCGCCCCCGTGAACGGGCTCCGGGCCGTGCCCCCGCACAGGCTGCCGGGCGAGACGGTCGATTACCTGATGCCCTCGCGCTACTGCACCTCCGACACGTTCCACGACTTCGTGGAGAGCGAGTTCGCCGGATTGCAGGGCGGCGCGCGCGTCGGCGCGATCCGCGACTGGATCGCGGGCACGCTGACTTACGAACCGGGCTCCAGCGACGCCTTCACCACTGCCGCCGACACGTTCCAGAGCCGCAAGGGTGTCTGCCGCGACTACGCGCACCTGATGATCGCGTTGGTCCGCGCCAGTGCCATCCCGGCCCGCTTCGCAAGTGCCTACGGCATCGGCGTCGAGCCGCAGGATTTCCACGCCATCGCGGAAGTCTTCCTCGACGGCGCCTGGCACCTCGTCGATGCCACCGGCATGACGACGCCCGACCGCGTCGCCAAGATCGGCGTCGGGCGCGACGCGGCGGACGTCTCGTTCCTCTCCAGCTTCGGCGAGGTGGAAATGCTCTCGCAGACCGTCCGGGTCAGCGCGGCACTCTAGATATTCAGCGCGTTGATCGCGGCGTGGACGCGCGCCTCGACCTCGTCTCGCGGGAGGCCGGGGGCGATGCGTTCGCCGACGCGCAGGGTGATGGTCCCCGGCTTCTTCCAGCGGCGGTGGTAGAGCCGCCCGCTATCGACCGCCACCGGCACCACCGGCAGCCCCAGCAGCTTGTAGAGACCCGCGAAACCGGACTGCAGCGGCGGCCGTTCTCCCGTCTTCACACGCGTGCCTTCGGGGAAGATCGCCAGCGGGCGGCCTTGCGCGGCGAGACCACGCGCGCTCGACACCATGGTGCGGAGAGCCTTGGCGCCCTCGCCACGCTCCACCACGACCGCGCCATAGCGGCGCAAGGCCCATCCCCAGCCGGGAATTTCAGCCAGTTCCGCCTTGGGGAACGGGGCCGGACGCTGCATCTGCGCGGGCAGGTCGATCGCCTCGTAGAAGCTCTCGTGCTTGATCGCGACGAGCACGCCCTCGTTGGGCAGTTCCCCTTCAATGACAAGGCGGATGCCGAGTAGCCAGCGGGCGCACCAGCGGTGGAACAGGCCCCAGCCCCGCACGGCGCGGCGCAGCGGCTCCTCGCCGAACAGCGACCCCACGAAACAGGCGGTCACCATCACGATCGTGCCCGGATAGAACACGACATAGAACAACAGAGAACGTACAATATCGAGCGGGTTCGCCCTTTCGGAATTCATCGCAGGGCTTCCCAGAGGTTGAGCGCGGCACGGGCCAGCAGCTTGTGATATTCGAGGAACAGCGTGCTCAGGCTGGGATGCGAGGGCACGCCGTCCAGTTCCAGCCGAACGTCGTCGGGAAATTCGCGGGCGATTTCCAGCGCGGCGCGGCGCATGTGCCAGTCAGCGGTCACGAGGCGCACCGACTTGGCGTTATGCTCGGTCACCCACTGCACCGCCTCGACGGCGTTGGAGCGGGTATCGTAGGCCCGGTAGCCCAACGTCACGCAGCAGCGCATCAGGCGCGCGGGTACGCGGAACTGGTGCGCGAATTCACGGGGACGCACCTCCCGATCGACGCCGGAGACGAGCATGTCCGGCGCTTTGCCCGCCTCCAGCACCTTGACCGCATGCTCGATGCGGCCCTGGCTGCCGGTGAGGACGATGATCGCGTCGGTCTTCACGCTCGCGGGCAAAGGCCCGGGCAGGGAAACGGCGAACCACAGGAACCCGAAGGCCCAGAGCAGCACGACAGAGGCGGTGAAGCGACGAAACATAGATGAATAGCTATATAGGGGTTTGCGCCGGTTACAGCATCTTTCGCAGCGCATGCAGCACGGTAAGTCGCGCCGTCAGCATGGCGAGCAGCGTCGCCAGCACCGGCACGACCGCAAGGATCAGCCAGTCGCTCCACACCAGCGCGCCGCTGTCGACCAGCCCCGCACCCAGCCCCTCGAACCGTCGCCCGAGGGTGAGGATCACCACCATCGCCAGTGCGAGTCCCACCGCGCCGCCGCCTGCCGCATCGTATCCGATGGAGCGCTGGAACACCCGCGCGACCTGAGCGTCGGTGCCGCCGAGCAGGTGGACGATCTCGATCGTGTCCCGGTTCGCCCCCAGCGCCGATCGTGCCGCCAGCAGCACGGCCGCCGCCAGCGCGCCCGCCAGCAGCGCGACGATCACCATCGCCAAGACCTGCAGCGACACCATAGCGTCGAACACCGGCCGCAGCCAGTTCGACTGCGCATCGATCCGGGCGGACGGCGCCACCGGCGTCACCCGCTTCGCGATCGCGGCCAGTTGCGCCGCGCTCGCAGGGCCGTTCAGGCGCACGTCGATGAGCGCCGGAACGGGGATCGCCGAGCCGGTCGCCGCCGCGATGCCGGTGCCTAGCCAGGGTTCGATCAGCGCGTCCAATTCCGCCTGCGGAACCTGCCGCAGCCCCGCGACGCCGGGCATCGTCTTGATCGCCTCGACCGCGCGCGCGGCTTGCGCTTCACGCACGTCAGCCCGCGGCTCGATGATCTGCACGGTGACGCCGCCGTCGATCTCGGCCTTTGCCGCCGAGACCGCATTGCCAAGCGCCAGCCCGGCCGCGAGGGCGATAGCGGTCATCGCCACCATGATCGCGATGACCCAGGGCATCGGCCCGGACATGCGTCCCTGCGGGATCAGCTCGACCCGGCTTCCGGCGGTGAACCATCGACCCAGAACCGACGAGCGCCTCACGTCAGCTTCCTTGGCGGATAGCGCAGCGCGCCGGTGGGATCGGAAAGCCGCCCCTTGTCCAGCCGCATGATGAGGCTGTCGGGCACCTTGCGCAGCAGGTCGAGGTCGTGGGTGGCGACCACCACCGTCGTGCCCTGCCGGTTGAGCATCTCGAACAGGCGGATCAGCTTGGCAGCCATGTCCGGATCGACGTTACCGGTAGGCTCGTCCGCCACCAGCATGGCGGGGCGGGCGATGACGGCGCGGGCGATGGCAACGCGCTGCTGCTCGCCGCCCGAAAGCGTGGCGGGGCTGGCGTCGATACGGTCGGTCAGACCCACCCATTCGAGGATGTCGCGCACCGGCCCGGCGATGTCCTTCTCGGCATGGCCCGCCACGCGCAGCGGCAGCGCCACGTTGTCGAAGGCGGACAAGTGCTCGATCAGGCGAAAGTCCTGGAACACCACGCCGATCCGCCGCCGCATCACAGGGAGCCGGGCACGCGGAAGAGTGATGGCGTCGGTCCCGAACATGCGGATCGCCCCGCGCGAGGGCCGCTGCGCAAGGTAGAGCAGCCGCAGCAGCGAAGTCTTGCCCGCGCCGCTCGCGCCGGTGAGGAAATAGAACCGCCCCGCATAGAGCGTGAACGTCAGGTCGCTCAGCACCTCGCGATCGGTGCCGTAGCGAAGGCCGACATTGTCGAAGTGGATGATTTCCCCGTCGCTGGTCATGCTCGTCAAGGATCGTGTTGCACAGTCGGACCGAACGGGCGACCTTCATGCCTATAGCCATCCATGCATGTGGAAAAAAGAGCGTCATGGCGCGAACCCACAGGCGAGGCGCTTGTCGCGCGCGAGCAAGCCGTGCTTATGAATGCGATCATGATCATCGCCTGCCCTGCCTGTTCCACGCGCTACGCTGTCCCCGACAGCGCCATCGGCGTGGAAGGTCGGACCGTGCGCTGCGCCAAGTGCCGGCACAGCTGGTTCCAGGAACCAGCTGAACTGGAAACCGAAGGCGCTTTCGCCGCGCCGGTCGAGGCCGAAGCGGCCGTCAGCCCGCCGCCGGTACATGCCGCGCCTGTGCAGCCAGCTCCGGAGCCGGTTTCCCAGCCGATCCCTCAGGCTGCAGCACGACCGGCGCCGCGCCCCGCCGTCGTGGTTCCCCGCGCCCCGGAACCGGCTGCCGAGGCCCCGCGCTCCGAACCGATGCCGCCGCCGGCACCCTCGCGTCGCCCCGGTCCGGTCTATTACGACGACACCTCGATCAAGCCTTATTCCGACGAAGGCCCATCGAGCTTCGATTTCTCGCCGCCGTTCCGTCCGCGCCGCAACTGGTCGCGGATCGGCACGTTCGCCGCGATCGCCTTTGCGGTGGCGACGCTGGGCCTCGCCGTCGCGGTCGCGGTCGGGGGCTTACCGGACTGGCTGCCGGTCCCGCGCGCGACCTTCAGCCAGGCCCAGCCCGACCTCAAGTTGGACTTCCCGCGCGGCCGCCAGGACCGCAAGCCGCTGCCCGACGGCACCGAGTTCTTCAGCGTCAGCGGCACGATCACCAACATCGGCGCCGAGACCCGCAAGGTCCCCTCGCTTCTTGTCGTCCTACGCGACCGGCGTGAAACCGTGGTCTATGCCAAGGAAGTCGTACCCGCGAAGAACCGTCTCGCCCCGGGCGAGACGATCACCGTCAACGAAGCCCTGACCGACATCCCCAAGTCCGCCGCTGCCGCCGAGATCGGCTGGAAGCCCGACTGACCCCCGCGCCCCTCCCCGCCGGGGAGGACGCGCCAATGCCGTGACAAATCGTTCATTTGCCGCGCGCGCGCCGTGCCCGCAAACACCGTCAAGAGGGCATTAACCTTCACGGGGGCACGAATCTTGAAGCGCGGGCGACCTTGAGGCGAAGAGCGGCAAAGGAAATGCGTCGGTCCGGATCGGAACCGGCGCTGGTGCCATGCCTTCTGGGCCTGATCGGCGCTTGCGCCGCGCAGGGTGCGCAGGCGCAGGACGCCTCGGCAAGCGACGCGGCGATCTCCGTCCAGAAGCGAGCGCACCCCGAACTCGATCCGGTGCCCGTCCGCTTCGGCAGCTTCGAAGCACTGGTCTCGACCGAAGCTCGCATCGCCTATGACGACAACATCTATGCGGCCCGCAACGACAAGACCGGGGATGCCCTCGCGACCCTGAGCACCCGCCTCTCGGCCCATTCCACCTGGAGCCGCCACGCCGTCTCCCTGGATAGCGATGCGGCGCTGGTCCGCGGGTTTTCGCAGCCCAACGAAGATACCGAAACCTACGATGCACGATTTGGCGGGCGCCTCGATCTCGGCACCCTGACACGGCTTGCGGTGAGGGCGGGATATTCCCGCGCCTTCGAACCGCGCGGCTCGATCGGCGACACCACCTTGCGCGGCCCGCGCATCGCCTACAACGCGCTGGAACTCGGCCTTGATGTCGAGCACACGGCAGGACGCCTGATCCTGGGCGCTCGGGCCGGGCTCGACGGCTACCATTACGTAGCCTATCGCGCGGGCGGCGCCCAGATCGCTCCTGGCGACCGCGACTATCGCACCTGGAATGCCGGGGCCAGCGCGGGCTATGCCATCGCACCCGGCGTGGCTACTTTCATCGAGGGCAGCTACAATCAGGCCCGCTACCCCGGCGATACCGGCGCATTCGACCGCAGTTCCAGCGGCTGGTCGTTGCGCGGCGGGCTTGGTTTCGGGGTCACGCGTCTGGTCCGTGGCCGCGCCGCGATCGGCTACCAGGATCAACGCTACGACGACCCGGCCTTCCCGCGTATCAAGGGACTGGACTTCAGCGCCGGCGTGGAATGGAGCCCCACCCGTCTGATGACCTGGGCGCTGGAAGCACGCCGGTCGATCCAGCGCTCGCCACTCGTCGGCGTCGCCGGCATTCGGCAAAGCCGCTACGGCATTCGTCTCGACTATGAAGCTCGCCGCAACTTGATCCTGTGGGGGCGCCTCGACCGCACGGTCAGCGAGTATGCGGGCACCGCGCGCAACCAGACCGACCTTTCCGGTGGCCTGGGCGCCGACTGGCTGCTTGGCCGCAAGTTGCGGCTCGCGGCGCAGGCAGGGCTCCAGCGCACCCGCAGCGACGGCACCGGAGGCCGCGAATTCGATCGCAGGCGCATGTCGGTGTCCGTCAGGTACACGCTGTGACCTCCTCGGCAATCCCCGGCAAGGCAACGCAGAACGGGTCGCTGGCGTGGAGGATGGCGATCGCGGCGGCGCTGGCCATCGCGATCCTCGCTATCGCTCGATCGCCCTTCTCGCCCGCACCGATGCCCCGCCCGGCAATCACGAATGCCGCCGTCAGCGCGCCCCGGCCTCTGCCGCCGGATGCAAGGCCGCAGCCCGCACCTTCCGCCGAGGACGCGCGGACATCCAACGACCGCCTGCCGATAGCGGACCCGACCCCGCTGGCAGCCCGGCCCTTCACTTTTGCCGGTGACGACGAATCCCGCCTCCGCGCCCGCGATTGCCTCGCTGTGGCAGCGTTCCACGAAGCGGGCGACGATCCCGCCGGCGAACGCGCCGTCGTCCAGGTCGTGCTCAACCGCGTGCGCCATCCCGCGTTTCCGGACAGTGTCTGTGCGGTCGTTTTCCAGGGATCGGAGCGGAAGACGGGTTGCCAGTTCACCTTCACCTGCGACGGCGCGCTTGGCCGCGTTTCGCCGCCCGCCGCCCTCGTTCGCGCGCGCGCCATCGCACAGGCAGCCCTGACGGGTGCCGTCGAGCCGCACGTCGGCCTCGCGACGCACTACCACGCGGACTACGTGGTGCCCCGTTGGCGCGACGGAATGGTCAAGCTGGCCCGCCAAGGCGTCCATCTGTTCTATCGGTGGCCGGGCTACTGGGGCTCTCCCGCCGCCATGCGCCGTACGCCTCCAGCAACAATCGAGCCGCGCATCCCCGCCATGGCCGCGGCTTCGGGGTCACCCGCACCTGCCGCGGAACGTCCGGCCGATATCGGCCTCCTGCCGGCCCTTGCGCGGCCGCTGCCGCTTGCAATCCCGGCTGCGTTGGACTTTGTCCTCGACCCCCAGGCTGCCACCGGAACGTTCGCGCTCAAGGCGCTCTCGCTTTGCGGGCGTTCCGCAGATTGCCGCGTCGCCGGGCGGATAGCGCAGGACGTCGGCTTCCTCTACGTGCGCCGCGGCGGCAGCGAAGGTGCCTACTGGGACTGCGCGCGCTTCCAACGGGCGGACCAAGCGCAGTGCCTGCCGAAAGGCCCGGCGCTCCAACGCCTGCTCGCCGCCAGTTGAAGCGCATGTACACGGCCCGCCCTTCCATCGAAGAAGCCCCCCAACCCGCGCCGGATGCCGATGGCCCGACGCAGATTCGCCTGATCCTTGCCCTCGCGCGGCCGCATGCCCGCGCTTTGGCGCTTGTCGCGGCACTGACCCTGGCGGGCTCGGGAACGACCCTTACCATCCCCTGGCTCGCGGGAACCCTTGCTGGACATCTCGTGGAAGCCGGCTCGACCGGGACCGTGCGGCTCGTCGCCCTGCTGGTCGGAGCGATCGTGGCATCCGCCGCGCTGGGGGCGGTAGTGCAGATCGTATCGGGCGAAACGGCTGCGCGCATTCTCGCCGGCTTGCGCTCAAGTCTCTATGCGCATCTCCAAAGGCTGCCGATGAGCTGGCACGTCGCGCACCGGCACGGCGACGTGCTTGCTCTGATCACCAGCGAGGTCGCCCATCTCGGCCATTTCCTGACCGGTACGCTGGTCGCGATACCGCCCCTGCTGGTGACTGCCGCAGGCGCCGCATTGCTGATGCTGCGGATCGACCCTGCCCTTGCCCTGCTGGTGCCGGTGCTGGTGCCCACTTACGTCATCCTCCTCAAGCTGGTCGGCCGCCGTCTTCGGGATCTGGGGGCACGCGAACAGGAAGCGGAAGCCCGTGTCCTCGCTCTCGCCGAGGACAATCTCGGCGTGATCGCCGCCATCAAGACGTTCACGCGCGAAGAACCGGAACATGCCCGGTATCGCCGGCGGGTAGATGCCGCCCGCCGCGTGTCGGTACGCCTCAACCGGATGGAAGCGCTGGTGGAGCCGGTGGGCACGCTCGTGGCCGCGCTGGCCGCGCTGGCGCTGTTGCTCATGGTCGGCGATCACGTTCATCGAGGCCGCCTTGCCACGCAGGAACTGTTCTCCTTCCTGTTTTACGCCGCCCTGCTCACCCGGCCCGTGGCCGCTCTGGCCGAAAGCTGGAGCCAGGTGCAGGTGACACGCGGCATCCTCGCGCGCATGGCCCAGGTACTCGCGGCCGGCGCCGAACCCGGCTATGCCCCGGCCGCGCGCCTCCCCCGCCTGAATGGAGAAATCCGCTTCGAAGGAGTCGATTTCGCCTATCCCGGCCGACCGCCGGTGTTGAGCGGCTTCGACCTCACCATCGCACCGGGCGAGAAAGTGGCCATCCTCGGCGGGAACGGCATCGGCAAAACTACGCTCGTCGCCCTGTTGCTGCGGCTGTACGATTGCCGCTCCGGCCGCATCATGCTCGACGGCCACGACATCACCGGCGTTGCAGTGGAAACCCTGCGCCGCCAGATCGCCCTCGTACCGCAGCGCCCCGAACTTGTCAGCGGCACCGTGCGCGAGAACATCGCCTTCGGCCGCCACGGAGCGAGTGCGGCCGAAATCGAGGCGGCTGCACGCCGCGCCGACGCCTACGACTTCATCCAGGCGCTGCCGCAAGGCTTCGATACCGGGATCGGCGATCACGGAGTGCGCCTGTCCGGCGGCCAGGGCCAGCGCATTGCGCTTGCCCGCGCGCTGTTGAAGGACGCCCCGATCGTGATCCTCGACGAAGCGACGTCGATGTACGATCCGGAGGGCGAAGAGCGCTTCGTGGAAACATGCGCCCGGATTCTCCATGGACGCACGGTGCTGCTCATCACGCACCGGCCGGCCAGCGTGGCGCTGGCAGACAGGGTGATCCGCCTCTGAACGAAACAACCCAAAATCGTGCGAGCCCGGCCATTCCGGCCGAGCCCGCAACAATTGAACACTTGTTTTTGTCTTTGCTTACCCGAAGGACCCGTCGAAAGGGTCAGAAGTAACGCTCAAGAACGCGTATCGTATCGCCCGGCATGACCACGACGATCTGTCCGGCATTGATTTGGACCGACTTCTCCGCCGCGCCGGGCATTCGGCGAAGGTTCACCCGCCCCGCATTGGCGCGGTAGCTGAACCCGCCTGCAGCCGCCACCGCCTGTTCGATCGACATGCCGGCAACGTAAGGATATTGCCCCGGCTTCTGGACTTCTCCCAGAATATAGTACGGTCGATAGTTGAGGACTTCGACGCTGACTTTCGGATCTGTCATGTAGCCGTCCGCAATGCGGAGTGTAAGGGCGTGCGACAGGTCTTCCACCGTCTGCCCGGCCGCATCGACCATGCCGACCAGCGGAAACGCGATCTTGCCCGCGCTGGACACGGCATATTCACCCGAAAGATTGGGTTCGTTGTAGACCGTCACGCGCAGCTTGTCGCCCGCGCCGAGACGATAGGTATCGAGCCCCAAGCGCGCTTCGGCGGCGCTCAGCGGCGCTGTGCCCGTTGCGGCGCAACCCTGTATCGACAGCGCCGCGCCGCAGATTGCCGCTATATCGATCATGCGGCGGTACGGATTGCAGATCCTCATCACGTGCCCGAATCTCCTTCCCCGTGCGTCGCACATCGTGTGGCGATCAGACCCCCGCGCGATGGAATACTCCAATTACAAAAATGAAATTCAAAATATTCGGCAATTTTGTAGAATAATTGTTGAATATTTCAAAACTGAAATCGTTACATTTTTGTAAACTTCCGGCATATACTTGCGCCACTCAAACAAAAAAGCCGAAACTGCACCCGATTCCGACGGGCCGATGATGTGGCACGGAAAACAGGGGTGGCATCAGAGTGAATCAACCTATCGTTCTTGCGCCCCCGCCGGGGGTCATCGTTCCGCCGGTTCGGCCGGGCGCCGCCGAAACCCCGGACCGGATCGATCCCGGCATCCTGATCGCATTCCTTCGCCGCCGCTGGCCCATCATGCTCGGAACGCTTCTCGCATCCCTGGCCGCCGGTTTCGCCCTTACCGCGACGCGGACCCCCACTTACCTCGCGACCGCCGAGATTACGCTGGACCCCAAAGTGGAGCCCATCGCCCCGCTGACCGACGAGGATCGCCTCGCGGCCCAGGGAGGCATGGGCGAGACCTGGATAGACACGCAAGTCGAAGTGATCACATCAAGCGACAACGTCGCCGCGGTCGTCGATCGACTTGCCCTTCCCCGCCGCTTCGCCAGGGACGACCGCACTGCTGCGCAAGCGCGGCAGGCAGCGATCGACTATGTCGCGGGCGGCGTATCCGCCTTCCGCTCGGGTGCGACCTACACGCTTTCCGTCAGCTTCGAGAGCGAAGATGCGCAGGAAGCCGCGCGGATCGCCAACGCCTTCGCCGCCCAGTACACCGAAGGCGGCGTGACCGAGAAGGAAGCCGCAGACACCCGCGCCTTACGCGAGATCGGCGCGCGCATGGCCAAGGCAAGCACGCAGGCCTCCGCCGACGCCGCCGTCCTCTCGCACTATCGCCTCGCGCACGACCTGCCAAGCACCAGCGACCGCTCGCTGACCGAGCAGGAAATCTCGGCCTACAACCAGGAGGTCACCTCGGCAAGGGCGCAGGCAGCCGAAGACGCTGCTCGCCTGGCGACCGCCCGCCAGCAACTCGGCTCGGGATCGAGCGGGGAGGATGTGGGCGAATCGCTCGGCTCTCCGGTGATCGCCTCGTTGCGACAGCAGCAGTCCGCCTATGCTGCCGAAATAGCATCTCTTTCCAGCAAGTACGGACCGCGCCACCCGGACCTCCAGCGCGCGCGAAGCCAACTCGCTTCGGTGGATGCCCAAATCGCCGAGGAAATCGGCCGGGTGGTTTCGAACCTTTCCGCCAAGGCGGCAGTATCACAGCGGCGCCTTGGTTCGCTGTCCGGCTCGCTGCGTGCATCGGAAGGTGCGCTTCGCCGCGACAACGTGGCGATGGTTGATCTGCAGGACCTTGAGCAACGCGCGCAGGCTTCGCGCCAGCTCTACGAAAGCTATCTGGGGCGATACAAGGAACTCGCCGCCCGCATAGGCATTCGCCAGCCGCAAGCCCGGGTGCTCCATCCCGCTCAGCCAAGCGACAGGCCGGCCCGCCCCGATATCCTGCTCAACATGGTACTGGCCGGTGCCATCGGTCTGGGTCTGGGCCTTGTCTGCGCCATCGCGGCGGAACTGATGTTCAGCGGCTTCACGACCGGCGAGGAGATCGAACGACGCCTCGGCTTGCGCTACTTGTGCTCGATCCCCGAACTTGGTTCCGTGGCCAGCCGCAAGGCGCGCGGTGATCCGGTCGATGCGGTGGTCGAACAGCCGCGCTCCGCTTTTGCGGAGGCGTTTCGCAACCTGCGCGCCTCGATCGCCTTCGCTGTCGAAAGTCCCAGGATCATTGCAGTGACGTCGGCCCTTCCCGCAGAGGGCAAGACCACCGTGGCCCTGTGTCTCGCCCGGTCGATGGCCGGGGCCTCCGATGCGATACTCCTGATCGACTGCGACGTGCGGCGCCGCGGGGTCAGTCGATGGATCGGCGGCACGCGCGAAATCGGCCTGCTGGAGGTGCTGCGCGGCGATGCCAGGCTGGAGGACGCGATCGTCATCGACCCGCGCACTGGGCTTTCGATCCTGCCTCTCAGCGCCGCACGCGAGGAAGACCACGCGCTGCTCACGGGTCCTGCCATGGATGCGCTGCTGGCCGCTGCGGGACAGGGATTCGACGCCGTCATCATGGACACCGCGCCGGTGCTGCCGATGGCCGATGCCCGACTGCTGCTGGGCAAGGCCGACGCGGCAGTCATCGCCGCGCGCTGGCGCCGTACCCCGGAAGCCGCGATCCGGTCGCTGCTGAGGCTGCTCCCGGAAGGCGCGGTCGGCCTCGCCGGCGCCATCCTCACCCGCGTGGACGTACGCAAGCAGGCCGCCTTCGGCCTCGACGAGAACGCGTTCTACAAGGCGTACAAGGACTACTATGCTTAACCTGCGACCGGTCCCGGAAGACGGCGACGACGGCCTTCTCGACCACGTTCGCCAGCGCTTCCGCAAGGTGGCGATCGTGCATTACTGGCTGGTCACGATGGGCGGCGGCGAGCGGGTGATCGAGCGATTGCTGCGGCTTTTCCCCCAAGCCGACATTTTTACCCACGTCTACGATCCGGCGCGCGTCTCTCGCACCATCGCCGGGCGCAAAGTGACCACCAGCTTCATCCAGAAGCTGCCCGGAGCACGCAGGCACTACCAGAAATACCTGCCGCTCATGCCCATGGCGCTCGAGGAACTGGACCTGCGGGGCTACGATCTGGTCATCAGCAGCGAAAGCGGCCCGGCGAAAGGCGTCATAACCGATCCCGACGCCATGCATTTGTGCTATGTCCATTCGCCGATGCGCTACTTGTGGGACCACTACCACCAGTACCGCGAAGGGACGGGGCCGCTGAACCGCGCGGTGATGCCGTTCCTGTTCCATCGCCTGCGTACCTGGGACGTGGCATCGGCATCGCGCGTCGATCGCTACGTCGCCAATTCGCATTTCATCCAGCGCCGTATCGAACGCGCCTGGCGGATGCCTTCCACGGTCGTCCATCCGCCGGTCGACGTAGACCTTTTCGCCGCCTCCCACGAGATCGACGATAGCTACCTGTGGGTCGGGCAACTGGTGCCCTACAAGCGCCCGGACCTTGCGGTCGAGGCTTTCAACCGCCTGGGCCTGCCATTGACCGTGGTGGGTGACGGGCCGATGGCAGCAAGCCTGCGGCGAATGGCAGGCTCTACCGTGACGATAATCCCCCGCCTCGACTTCGCCAGCCTGCGCCGACACTACGCCCGCTGCCGCGGCTTCGTCTTCACGGCCGAGGAGGATTTTGGGATCGTCCCGGTCGAAGTAATGGCTTCGGGCCGGCCGGTGTTGGCCTTCGGCAAGGGCGGCGCGCTCGACACCGTCGTCGATCGCCAGACCGGCCTGTTTTTCGACCGACAGACCGTCGATTCATTGAGCGAAGCGGTATCCCGGTTCGAGGACTGGTTGCCGTCCTTCGACCCGGAACTCGCCATGATCCAGGCACGCCGGTTCGCGCCCGCCGCATTCGACGCCGGCATCCTGCGATCGTTGATCTGACGGAAACACGGGCATGGAACTGACCGTCATCGGAACGATCGAACTGTTCGTCGCGCTGGCGCTGTTCGCCTTCGGAACCGTGCGCGCGCTGTTCGCGCTGGTGATGGGGGCGACATTGCTCGGCGGCTCGGCGGCCCTCAACCTTACGGCGCTGGGGGGCTCGTCGATCTCGCCGGCACACTTCGCGCTGGGATTCCTGTTGCTGCGCTGCCTGGCCCCGGGAGGCGTGAGCGGTGCCAATCTGGCCGCCGCAGTGCGCGGCAACACCTGGCTGATCGTCTTCGTCGCCTACGGGGTCCTCGCCGCCCTAGTGCTGCCGCGCATCTTCGCCGGAGAGATCGACGTAACCCCGCTGCGAGGCCAGATCCGCGCCCGCTACGGCACCCAGCTCGCCCGGATTCTTGCCGCAGAACCTCTGCGTTTCACGACCCAGAACCTGACGACCGCCGCATACATGACGGGCACGATGACGATGGCATTGGCGGCTTGTGCGGTATTGCGGCACCGACCGAACGGCGGGCGAACGCTGGCCAGGACCGGTGCGCTGATCGGCATCGCGCACGCGCTTTCGGGTTTCGCCGGGGTGGCGCTGCGCGGAACCCCGGCAGAAGCCCTCTTCCACTTCTTCCGCAACGGCAACTACGCCCAGCTCGATCATGAATGGGGCGGCTTCGTGCGCATGAACGGTCTGTGGCCCGAGGCATCCTCCTTCGCGAGCTTTGCCGTCGTCTGGTTCGTATTCACCTTCGAATGCTGGCTACGCCGCGTCGATCCCCGATGGAACGGCCCGGCCGCGCTGCTGCTCGGCATCGCGCTGATCACCAGTACGTCATCGACGGCCTACGTCGGATTGGCGCTATTCGCTGCCGTCATGGTGCTGCGCATCGCGACAACGCCGCACCTGCTGCCTCCTGACCGGCTTGCATGGCTGTCTCTCGCAGGCCTTGCGGCGATCATCGCGGTCAGCGCCTTGCTGGTGCTGGAACCCGCGCTCGCCGCATCGATGCAACGACTTCTGGAGCACATGACGCTGGACAAGGCCGATTCCTTTTCCGGTCGGCAGCGGTTGTTCTGGGCGGGACAGGGCCTAACCGCGTTCGTCGCCTCGCACGGGCTGGGCATCGGACCGGGTTCGTTCCGCTCGTCGAGCCTCATCACCGCGATCCTCGGCTCGACCGGCATCATCGGCGCCTGTACATTCGTGCTGCATGTGGTCCGCGCCTTTGCCCCGCTCGCCGCATCGACCTGGAGCCGCAGTTGCGACCGAGACCGCGATGTCGGCGCGGCTGCCGCGTGGTCGGTGCTCGTGGGGGTGGGCGTGGCTTCGGTGTCTTCTCCAAGCTGCGATCCCGGGCTTACTTTCGCCGTCCTTTCCGGGAGCGCCATCGCACTGCGCGCCGGTCGCGGCGACAGGTCGAGGGTTGCAGCGCGCGCGGATCAGCCGCTTTCCCGTGTCGGTGCGGCCTGAATCAATCAGGACGTTCGCCTCGCAGGCCTGAGGCCGCGCAGGAAGGTCGCCAGTTCCATCCGGCGTGAACGGCCCATCAGGGCCAGCAGCACGCCTACATAGACGAGCACTCCCTGAGTCACCAGAAACACCATGCGAGCAAGGGCCGGGAGACTCCTGGGTCCGCCATCGACCGGCATGGTATCGCCAGTACCCCACACGACGATCGCCATGACCACCGCCGCACCCAAGGGCGGGGCTATGCCAGCAAGCACCTCGATCGCGCGCACTCCGGTCGCCCGCTGCAGCAGCCCGAGTTGCAGCGCCAGCGTGACATAGGCCCGCAAGACATATGCCGCCGCGAACCAGACCAGCCCGTATGGGGCGGCAGCTAGGCAGAACAACACGGTCAGGACAAGCTGGATTCCCGCCAACCTGGCCATGACGCCCGCCTTGCCGAGGACCGTCAGTGCCGGATCGGCGAAGAAATTGAGCGCAAACGGCGGGGCCAGCAGGCACAGAACCCTCGCAACCGGCACGCTTTGCACCCATTGCGGACCGAACAGCAAGGGTATCAGCGCATCGGCCAGCACACCGATCCCGGCTATCGCGGGAAAGGCGATTGTCGCGGTCGCCGAGACCATTCGTACGTAGCCGCGCCGAAACACGGGCAAGTCATGCTGCAACTTCGCCAGCGTCGGCACGGCTACGCTGGCGAACGGGCTGATCACCCCTTGCGCGACGACCTCGATCGACTTCCATGCCGTACGGTAGACGCCTACGGCCGCCGGCCCGATACTGTGGCCCAGGATCATGTCCTGCGTGCGGTTGAGCGCCACCAGCAGCAATTGCGAGCCGGCGACGCCCGCTCCCAGTCGCCATTGCGCCCGCAGCGTCGTCCAGGAAAACTGCAGACCCGGCTTCCAGCGAAATGCGTGCCAGGCGACGAGGGTGCCTATCGTCTCGCTTGCAAAACGCTGCGCCACCAGCGCCCAGACTCCCCAACCCGCCTGTGCTGCCAGCAGGGCGAGCGTGCCCCCGATCACACCCGCGCCAAGCGAACGGATCGCCAGCGCGCGATGGCCGAAGGCGCGAAGCGTGCGGCTCATGTGCGAGGCCCCTGCTGCAGAAACCGGCACCACGCATCCAAGCGCCGCCACGACCGGCGCCGCCGAGGGACTGCCCATCGCCTCGGCCAACGGATGGCGCAGCACCACACAGGTGATCGCGACCAGCAGCGCCATGCCCAGGTTGCCCCAGAACACCGTGTCGGCGAGACGCGCGGTAATCTCCGGAGCACGGTAGAGACTGCTCACCAACCCGCCTTGCGCGATGATCTTGCCCACTTCCGCCACGGCAAGACCGACGATGAATACACCAAAGGTCGCCGGATCCAATCGATGCGCCAGCGCCGCGAAAATGACGAAAGCGAACACCTGATCGCCACCGAAGCGGACGATGCTCCACCCCACGGCGCCGGCAGCGCGGCGGCTCAACCTGCTTTCGCCGGCCATTTCCGGATTTCTTGCCATACCGGACTTGCATAGAATTGCCGCAGATGCGAGACAATACTGACTCTGCTTAATCGGGATTTGAATTACGTGAATACTCGATTAAATTCTTTTAATCCCCTGATCGTCGAAATCGAAAATCAACTTTCGGAGACAATATCACTTTATTCTTCTCCGGATTTTGCACTCCTTGACTTTCCGAACCATGCCAACGTCGGCGATTCCGCGATCTGGCTGGGAGAACTGCGACTGCTGGGAAAACTTGCCGGCGCAGCGCCCGGTTATGTCTGTGCATTCGACAATTTCGATGAGGAGGCGATGCGCGCCGCAGTTCCCGAAGGCACCGTGTTCCTGCATGGGGGCGGCAATTTCGGCGATATCTGGAACCATCACCAGACGTTTCGCGAGGATGTGATCGCCCGCCTTGGCGACCGCCGTATCGTGCAACTGCCGCAGTCGATTCACTACGGCGACCCGGAGCGGATCGCCCGTACCGCACGCGTAATAGCGGCGCATCCCGACTTCACCCTGCTGGTCCGCGACCTTCCCTCGCTCGACCTCGCCCGCCGCCATTTCGACTGCGCGGTCAAGCTCTGCCCGGATAGCGCCTTCGCCATGGGGGAGCGGGAGGGCGCGCCTGCTTCCATCGACGTGCTGGCCATGCTGCGCACGGACAAGGAACGATCGGAAACAATCGGCCTGCCTGCCGACATCACCGTCGAGGATTGGCTGATCGACGATACCGCCGCCGTGCGACGTGCCAAGGCCGCCGGGATCATGCGCGCGTGGACGTCGCTTTCGCCTGCCAGCGCACGCGCGTCGGCTTACGAGGCAGCGGCGCGGCACCGGGTCGAGCGCGGATTCCGGCAACTCGCCCGAGGACGGGCAATCGTCACCGATCGGCTCCACGTCCACATTCTGTCGCTGTTGCTGGGGCGCCCCCATGCGGTTCTGGACAACCATTACGGCAAGATCGCGCGCTTTCTGGAAGCCTTCACGCAAGGTTCCCCGCTGGTCCATCGCGCAGAGGGGATCACCGATGCAGTGGACTGGGCAAGGACGACCGGCGACCGGCGCGTGGCTGCCTGAGGCGGCGCCTACCCCGCCGGCCGGTAACGCGGCACCCGTTGTCCGATACGGCGCAGTGCCGCGTCGATCGCGGCATGAAGAGGTGGCTCGAACCATAAGGCGATGGCGACGGCAACGGCCGCCGTCCCTGCGAAAGCGAGGATGACCGCCGGAACCACGCCCAGCCTTGCCGCCGCAAGCAGGATTGTGCCGCCGACATGGATGTGGATGAGATAGAGCGGGTAAGTGGCGAGCCCGGCAAGGCGCAGCACGCCGCCGAACCGGCCGATCCGCGCCGCCACTTGCGCTCGCCAGAGGAACGAAGCCGCGATCAGCGCGGCCAGGCAAAGCCAGAGCGCATAGGCCCATGGCCATTGCGCCGACAAATCGGTGCGTGCTCCCATCTCCCATTCGGCGGCGGTGCGCACCTGCACCGAAGCGGCAACTATGCACGTCGCCGCAAGGCCGAGATGACGCCGCCCCAAATCTCCCTCACCCATACGGGCGCAGAGCATCCCGAGCGCGAAATAGACGCCGTGCTGCAGCAGGAGCAGTTCAGCCAGCCGCCCGCCGGGTTCGATCGCATCCGATGCGGCGACGAGCCAATAGGCGGCGCTGGCTATGCCCAGCACCCACACCAGCGCGTGCATCGCGCGCTCCGGCGCCCCCGAAGCGAGGACCACCCCGACAATGGCGTAGAAGGCCAGCTCTATCGGAATGGTCCAGAACTGGCCGACGATCCATGGCCCCCATGGGACGAATGCGATCGTCTTCAGGCTCAGCACCACCGCCTGGGCGGTTGCGGTGCCGAACACGAACACCGCAGTGGGCAGCGCTATGGCCACGGCGATCAGCACCGCCGGCAGCAACCGGGCAGCGCGGCGGCGGGCGAAGCGCCTCGCGCTCACGCCCCGAGCGGAATAGGCGATGACCGATCCGGAGACCACGAAGAAGACCTGCACGCCCACCCAGCCGCACCAGGTCAAGGCATATCCCGCTGGAAAGGCATCGGAACGGCCAAGTGCGCCATGCAGGCTGCTGCCGTCCAGCGCCCAGGCCTTGAAGCCGAGATGATAGAGCACGACCAGGCTCGCAGCGGCAAAGCGTACGAGGTCAAGCCCGTAGACGGGCTGCCTGCGACCGGCGTTTTGGGCACGCACTGCACTCATGACACGATCATCGCCGGGCTCCCTTGCAGGGACAAATTAACTCCTGGTCATGGCTGCCAGAAGTCCCCGAGCCTGATCGCGCCAGGAATAGCGCGCGGCACGCTCGAAACCGGCGTGGCGCAGGGCATCGGCCTGCTCGCGATTGTAAAGGACCCGCCGCACTGCGGCAAGGATGTCCGTGCTGTCGTGCGGATCGCAATAGAGCGCGGCAGAGCCGCATCGCTCGGTTATCGAGGGGATCGCCGAGGCGACCACCGGGCAGCCGAGACTCATCGCCTCAACCGGGGGTAGCGGCGACGCCTCGTAGAGCGATGGGAACAGCAGACAACCCGCGCGTCGATAGTATCCCGCAAGGGTTTCGAGATCGGGAACCTGCCCGATGAAATCGATCATGGATTCGACGTCGGAGGCGACGCGGGCGCGGATCGGCGCGAGGATTTCATTCCCGCCGCCCACCAGCACGGTGCGCACACCGTCTTCGCGTGCCAGATATTGCGCGACCTCGATCACGCGCTCGACGTTCTTCCTGCGCGATAACGATCCGACATAGAGAACCATGCGCTCCCGCTCGCCATGATCCACGCGCTCCACCCTGTCGCGAATCCAGGCGCCGTTCTGCAAGGCGACCACGCGAGCGCCGCGATGCAGGCGACGTAAACGCTCCGCCTCCGTATCGCAGACCGTGAACACCGTGTCCGCACCGCGCAGCATCACCGGCAACAGCGCCCCGTGCGCGGCGCGGTAGCGCAGCGAGTAGGCCTGGGGCAACGAAAGGTACGACACATCGTGGATCATCACCGAAAGGCGCTGCCTTCCGAGTGCCGAGGCGAGCGGAACGGTATTGCCGAGGCACAGCAGGCGCCGGCCAGCGGCCATGCGCGGCAGCACGAACTGCTCCCAGGCATGCCCGCTGGCGCCGCCGCGCCGTTCCACCGGAATATGACGCAAGCCCAGCCCGGAGATGTCCGCATTCGGTTCGCAGGCAAGCGCAAGATGCAGGGGCGTCTCTCCGGCACCGCGCAGCCGGTCCATTTCGGCGACCAGTTCGCGCGCGACCCGCTGCACCCCGGTCACCGGTTGCATGAGGAACCGCCCATTGATCAGTATCGCATCGCCGCGCTGCGACATCCACGCCCCCTTTCCCCTGCGTTCAATGACGTGCCCTGACATTGCAGGGAAGACGGGCCCGCGCCGCCGAGGATTAAAACTTGGCAAGGTCCGGTATCGCCCGTCGAGTTCGCTGCAGCGCAATATTATGTTGCGGCTCGATTCTCCGGGAATTTCGATGCTGCCTGTATATATCAATGGAAAGTTCTACTCGGGCGGCCTCAACGGCGTTCACCGCGTTGCCGACCGCCTTGTTCGAGAAATCGATGCGCGTCTGGGCGTTCCCGGCGCCCCGCAGGTTACCCTGCTCCTGCCCACTCGCGATGGCGGCGACTGGAAGCCGGTGCTGCGCAACATCGCAGTGCGGGAACTGGACGAGGTCGCCTCGCAATATTGGGAACAACGCAGGCTTCCCGCGCTCTCCTCCGACGGCGTGCTGGTCAACCTCGCGAACCTCGCGCCGCTGCGCCACCGCCGCAAGGTGACGCTCATCCATGACGCGCAGTTCCTGTTCCCTGACAGTTCCTATCCGCTGCGCCAGCGCGTGGGCTACCGGTTCCTGGCCCCGCGCATGGCCCGTTCGAGCGCAGCCGTGCTCACCGTCAGTGACTATTCCCGGCGCGTGCTTGATGTGATGGGTGTCTCTGTGGCGCGGCGCACGCACGTGCTCTACAACGGCGCCGACCATATCCTGGAGGACGATGCGGACTGCTCGGTGCTCGCCGCGCACGGCCTTGCGCTGCGCGGCTACGCACTGATGTTCGGCAGCCCGAAGGCGTACAAGAACAATGCCGTGGTTTTCGCAGCCTATGCGCGAAAAGCACCGGCGGGTGTGCCGCTTGTCGTCGTCGGTGCTTCGCGAGATGCCCTGGCCGCAGCCGGGTTGGCAGTCCCGGAGGACGCGATATTCGTCGGCCCTTGCGGCGATGCCACGCTGCGCGCGCTCTATGCCGGTGCGCGATGCCTGCTTTGCCCCTCCCGTACCGAAGGTTTCGGCCTGCCTCCGCTCGAAGCGATGCTCTGCGGCACGCCCGCCGTAGTGGCACCGGCGGGCGCAATGCCCGAAGTGTGCCGCGACGCCGTTCTCTATGCCGACGTCGATGATCCCGCATCCTGGGCACAGGCGATCGCCGCGCTCGATCCCGTGGGATCCTTGTTCGCACATAAAGTGGAAGCCGGTCTCGCACGGGCAAGGCAGTTCACCTGGGGGCGTGCCGGAGCCGAACTTCTCGACGCCATCCTCGCGCTCAGCGATCGCCCGTTGCGAGCCCCCGCATGAGAACTCTTCCGCCGCGCGTCTCCGTGATCCTGCCGTGCTACAACGGCGAGGCCTTCCTGCGCGAAGCCGTGCAGTCCATCCTCGACCAGAGTTTCGCGGACTTCGAACTCGTCATCGTCGATGACGGCAGCACCGACGCTTCGCCCGTGCTGCTGGCCCGCATGGCGCAGGGAGACGAGCGCATCCGTGTGGTGACGCAGCCCAACGGCGGTATCGTCGCCGCCCTCAACACCGCAATCGATCATTCGCGGGGAGAATACATCGCCCGCATGGACGCGGACGACGTGTCATTTTCCCGGCGCCTCGCTTTCCAGGTCGCCTGGCTGGACGACAACCCGCACACCGTCATCGTCGGCGGCCAGGCGGTCTCGGACCGCCATCCTACCGCAGCCAGCATCCGTACTTGCGGCGGGCGGCACACAGCCACCGACCTTTCCGTATTTCCGCCGCGCGTCGCGGTCTCGATGCACCCGCTGATCATGATCCGGGCGACGGCGCTCAAGGCCATGGGCGGCTATCGCAACGACTACCGCCATGCCGAGGACTATGACCTGTTCATCCGCGCCGCCGCCTTCGGCCGGATCGACAACCCGCCGGTCGATGTACTCTTCTATCGCCGCCACGACGGCGCGATTTCGGTTGGAAACGTCGAAGAACAGGAGCGCTCGGCCGTCCGAGCCGAACTCGATGCCCTGGTTCGCGCCGGATCCGCCCTGCCTCCGCAACTGGTTGTGAAGGCCTATGTCCGGCTGCGCGTATTTCGCCGCTACCGTGCGATCTCGCGCGAAAAAACGCGGGCAATGCGCCCCGCCATGCTGGCGAGCCTGTGCGGTGTCGTGCCCGCGGCGCTCGCATCGAGCCGTTTCCGGCGTCTGCCCTTGTTGATCGGGGCCGCCCTCGTGCGCTCGTTGCGCACGGCATGAGCGCGGCCCCAGACCCTCAACTCGCCTGCAGAGCGAGTGTCGCCGCGACCCAGTTCGACGTGGCGGAGATCGTGTAGGCCGCCGGATCCTCGGCACCCGCGCCCAGTTTCCAGGCGGTGGCGTTGGTCGATTGGCCGCTCGCGCTCGACACGCGCGACGTGATGCCCGAATACCCCGTCGGCCCCGAGGAGATGGTCGCGGTACCGTCCAGCGCGAGCGCGGCTATATAGAGACTTGCGCCGCTCCAGCTTGGCGTCAGCGCCGGCGGATCGGCCGCGACGGCATTGCCCCGCGCGTAAGTCGAAACTTCCGCCGCACCGCGTGCTCCGGTCACCCGCAACACACGGGTCACGGCCTGCTGCGCACCAGAAAGCCCCACATTGAGCACCTTGCCCCCCTCGGTCCCGTCCGCAGTCCTGGTGAATATCGCCAGCAGATGCTGGTTGGAATTCGCCGAGTAGGCGGCGCGCTGGGTCCATGCTCCGGCGGTGGCGTTGTCCCACCCGACCGTGACGGTGCCATCCACGCTCATCACGGCGACGAGAACGTCTCCGGCATTGACCGTGACCGGCATGGTGACCGTCACTGCGGTCGCATCGGCGGTATTCCAGCTTTCGGTCTGATCGGCCACCGCGATCGTCGCCGATGCGGCCACGGTCAGGTCAAATTCCGCCTGCGCCGCCGCGCCGAGGCTGTCCGTAGCGCGCAGGATCACGCCGGAAGTCGTGCCGGATACCGTCGGCGTTCCCGAGATCACGCCCGTCCCGGTATCGAGCGAGAGGCCCGCAGGCAGCGGAGCGGAGCCGGTTGCCAGCGCAAAGGTGAACGGTCCCGTGCCCTTGACCAGCCGTGGCAGGTAACCCGTGTACGTCAGGCCCTGCTGTGCAGGCTGGGCGACGTACTTGAGCGTGAACGGGATCGCGGCATAGGCTGCCAGCAGGTGCGCGGCGCGCGCGCCGGCATGCACCTCGTTGGGGTGAACCCCGTCCGACGAATTCGCGGTCATCGCCATGCCTCGCCCGGCATCGGTTTCCGCATCGGAAAGAACGAACCCGGCGTCGCTAGCCACAAGGTCGATCGCATCGAAGCAAGGCAATCCATCCTCGGCTATCGGGCTGGAGCGCAGCCAGGCATTCCAGGCATCGCGCGCACTTTCCTGCGCCGCGGTGAAGCTGGTGTCGGCATAGGCCTCCTGCCAAACTACCGTGGAGAACCCGTAAGCCCGCAAACGCGCCGCCATTCGCCGTGCCTGCACCTTCATCGCCTCCACCGCAGAGAGCGCGGTCGCACTGTCGGTCACGTACGACTTGATGTCGTTGTGGCCATAGTCTGCGAAGTAGACGTTCGGCACGCCCGGCGTGATGTAGCCGGCCGAGACGGTGTCGAAATCGTTGTAGTGCTGATCGAGCCTGTGCCCGGCAATCCCGATGTTGCGCAGCAACACCGACGCTGCCGAGCGGTGGTGCATGGCCGCAGTGATCGTGCGGTTGTTCGCGCCGCCGGTCCCGAAGACGATGCTGTCACCGCCGCCGAGGAACGACAGCGTAGCCGGTTCGCAGGTCCCGAATACCGTCTTGAGCGTCGCCTTGATCCCGGTCACTTCGACATCGGACGGGGCACTGCCGTAGACCACGAACGCGCGCCAGTCGGTCCGGCCGCCATATTCGATCGCCTCGCCGACTTCGCCGCCAGCGTTGAGGGTTGCGGGGGAAGCGGCAGGGTATGTGGCGGTCTGCTCGTCGCGGTGCACGACTTGTTTCGAGGCGTTCGAGACGAGGCCGATGACCGCCAAGTTGCTGACACTCAGTGCCTGCGCATTGGTGGCGGTCGCCGGAATCGACGCGCTCGCGACCATCGGCTGCATTGCAAGATTGCCCGCCGTGCGCGGACTGGTGAGGCCGTAGTCGGTCGTGCCCGCGCCGAAAGCCCAATACGCGCAGGTCGCGGCCTGCCCCGGCGTTCGTGCGACCATGAAGACCGCGCAGTCCGCGCGCGGAATGGCCAGTGTCGCCGGGATCAGCATAGGGCTGTCGGTGTCGTAGTTGGTCACGGTCGGTCCGCCCTCGCCCAGCCATAGCGACGGTTGCGCAGATGCGCTCGGCTGCGTGAGATGGCGGCCGTTTCCGGTCTGATCGTAGACTAGCGCGACACCGAGCGTGGAGGTGCCCATGAACGCAGCGGCCGCCGCGATATCAAGCGCTTGCCCGGCGAACCCGATGTCCTGCTCGGCACCGTCGGAGGCGCGGCGGACCCGTAGGGCCGGCCCGTCATACCCGGCGACAAGCTTGCCCAGGCCATAGGCTCCCGCGAGCGCGGCGCTTGCAGGCAGCCAGGTGCCCTGCTCCGGAGCCGCCGTCGCGCCGGTCAGCGTCACGGCATATTCCACCGCGCGCAACGACAGACCGGATCCCGCGCTCTCCCGGATCAGCGCGACCTGGCTTTCCCCCGCCGCAAGGGCCGAGGCGGCAGACACAAGTTTGCCGGAGATCGAAAGGTTCGCATGGCTACCCGGACGCAGGCTGAAGGTCGAGCCGGCGCCGAGCGAGCGCGCCAGGGCCAGCAGGTCGCCATTGCCGGATACGGTTCGGGCGCGGTTGGCGACGCCGCCGGAACGACCGCCGGAAACAAGGCGCACCATGCTCACGCCTCCCCGACGAGATCGGCGGCAGTGGTCCCGGTTGCCCGCACATAAAGCGCGCGTACGGCGACGAAGCTCGCATCGGGAAGATTGCGGTAAGTCACGTCGGTCGTGCCGTCGATGCCGCGCAACACGATGTCGCCTCCGGTTCCGACGTAGATACCTTTGGGCACCAGCGCCAGTTGCTCGGTATCACTCGGCACGATGGGATAAGGTGCGCGCGAAGGGGCGAAAGCGGCATCGGATTGAGTCTCGAAAGGATCGGACATGGCATGCTCCGGCTGGATGGCGAAGAGTTCGACGCGACTCGTATCGCATCGATGTTCGACTTATGTTCCATCGGATTCGGTGTAGGAAAGTTGTTTGTGCGCGACTCCGCGTCACAGGTTTCGCGCAGCGCTCAACGCCAGATTTTGTCGCATCCGGCGGCGCGACAGGCGATCGAACGACAAAGCTGCATCCAGGCATGCGCCTGCGGCCGTTCGTCCCTCTCGGGGCAGCACGGGCACGTCGAAGCGGTCGGCCACCACGCGAACTTTGGCAGTGCCGTCCTCCACCGCTAGCGCAGGAGCATCGGCGAGGATCGCGAAGATCAGCGCATGAAGGCGATTGGTCACCACCAGCGCGGCTTCGCGATAGAGCGTCACCAGTCTGGCAAGGTCGTAGCCGTCAAAGACCGTGATCTCCCGGTCCGGCCAGCGTGCGACCAGACGCGCGGCGACGGCCTTGTCCATGCAGGCGCGCGGGTCATGACAGGCAATGGCCAGCCCCGCTCCCGGCAGGCGGTCCAGAGCCCGGGCCACTACCGCGTCGAGCGCGTCGCCCTCGATCGAGCGCCCCTCGCTGGGATCGGCACAAGGCGCCACGATTATCCATCGCCGTGGCCCGCCTCCCGGTATGATCGCATGCGCTCCGCCGGTCGGCAGGAATACCATATCGGCATGAACGGCCCGCGCTTTGCCCGGAAACAGCCGTTCCAGATTTTTGCTCGAGCCCTCGTCTCGCAGATTCACCACGCCGCACTGCGCGAGAATCGCCTGCCACAAAGCCCGCCGCAACGGCGACCTGATCACGCTCACGCCAAGTCCGCGCGTGACGAGCGCTCCCCCGCCAAGCCTAGCGCTGACGATCGCAAGCAACAGCCCGACAAGCGCCGCGATCGAGACGTTGTCCCGAACGAGTTGCCCGCCTCCCAGCACGATCTGCGCTCCGAAAGCCCGGCGCGCGAAACCGAGCACCGCCCGTCCGGACACGAGTTCGCCGCCAGCAGTGATCACTTGACGCTCGATTTCTGCGGGAAGAGGCGCCCAGCGCCGCACGATCCCGCCGCGCCCCTCCGTCAAGGCGAGGTTCTGCAGCAACAGCTTCAGATCGCCCAGATTGTGGAGATCGCCGCAGACGAACACTTGTCGTCGCACGCGCCCGCGCGCGGGGCTACCGACCGCATCGAGGGGTGACGCCGGCATGCTCACATCTCGAGAATTCGGCGGGGGTCCACTCGTCCGCGCAGGCAATCGAGCAGCGCGATGATGTTCCCCAGCAGGCGTCCGCGCCGGTCGATCAGCGGCTCCGGCCACAGGCTGCGGCACGCGTTCGACACAAGGTTCTGCATCATCAGCCGGTAGCCGAAATCGCGCCGCATCGTGCCCTTGCGCTGCAGGTAGACCACATTGGCGACCTGCGAGTAACCCAGACGCTTTCCGGATGTCCGCCCGCCGCTGACGCCGAGATGAACACCCGTGACGGCTCCCGTCGAAACCTGGCGCCCCTTGCGCCCCAGTCGGCTGGTGAAGTCGATGTCTTCCTGCCAGCCGTACAGAGGCAGATTCTCGTCGAAACGCATGCCCCTGGCGGCGCTCATGCGGATCGACATGTTGCACCCGTAGAGTTCATGCCTGTGGCGCATCGCGGCCGGTGCGGCGGCAGGACTGGCAAGGATCGCCTTCGCCTCTGCGACGCTGAAACCGCCGCGCCGCACCCCGTCCGCGCGCAGTTCGCCGGTAATGCCGACAAGATTCGGATGAGCAACGAAAAGCGCCTCGACACTGGCGAGATAATCGGGCGCAGGAACGAAATCGTCATCGAAAAAGACGATGATGTCCGCCACGTTCTCCAGCGCATCCAGCGCGCGGTTGCGCTGACGGCAGAGCCCTTTTTCCGAGAACAGCACTTGCGTCCGGCCACGTGCGGAATCGATGCCGGCCACGTCTTCGGGATCGACTGCGGCGACAAGCACGCCGTCAGCGCGGCGTGTCTGATCCACAAGAAGGTCCACCGTCTGCCGCACCACCTGCGCGCGGCCGACGGTCGCGATCACGACATGGATACTGGGCAAGCGACTGTTCCTCGTGTTTCGACATCATCAAGATCAAATGGGCGTAGAAAAATGGTCGACGAATACATCCATCGCCAACCGAATACTTTCATTCGCCATAAAGGTACGGCCATGACGGCGATCATCATCGTTAAAATACATTCACCATCTGCGAAGAGCCGATCAGTTCTGTTACGCCATGCTCCGAAGACATGACCTGCCGGTCTGCGCCATGGAGTTGCTTACGAATGAACGCCTCGTCCAACGCCATACGCCCGGCCATGACGCCGGACGGAAGTGCGCAAGACGAAGCGCGTTTGCTTTCACGGATTGTCCTGCTCAATGTGAAGTACAGCCCCAACCTGGGCGACGGCTTGCTCAGCGAATGCCTGGAACGGGAACTGGCGCGCGCACTGCCGGATTGCGAGGTCACTTCCATCGATCTGGCGGGGCGCACCGGTTATCCGTCAGGCTACGGCCGAACACGCGGGACCGCACTTGCCCTGCTCGAGCGACTGCCCGGCAGGCTGCGCCGCTGCGCCGCGTGGACGATGCTGCGCCTTGTCATCGCGGTACGCCTGCGGCGGCATTACAGCGCCGGGCTCGAGGGCGCCGAAGCGGTGATCGTGGGCGGAGGAAATCTGCTCACCGATGCCGATCTCAATTTCCCGATGAAAATCTCCGGCGCGCTGGCTCAGGCTGCCCGCCGTGACCTGCCTGTCGTGATCTATGCCGTCGGCGTCTCCTCGCGGTGGTCGCGATGGGGTTCGCGGATTTTCGCACAGGCTCTGGAGCGGTCACGGCTGGCCTGGGCCTCGGTACGCGACGAAGGATCGCAGAGAGCCTGGCAGCGCCATTTCGCGGGATACGCAGTCCCACCGGCGCAGCTGACCGTCGATCCCGGCGTGCTCGCCAGCAGCCATTACCCGCAGAGCCTGCGCCGTCCCGGCACGCGCAAGATCGGCGTATGCATCACCGATCCGCTGGCAGTACGCTATCACAGCGATGCGGCCTGCGCGGCGAACCTCGAAGCGTGGTATCCTGCGGCGCTGCGATCGCTGGTGGAGCACGGCTTCGAAGTCGTCCTGTTCACCAACGGCAGTCCGGAAGACAGGGAATACCTGCACCACCGGCTTCATGCCTGGGTTCGCCAGGCCAAAGGCCCGGTCATGCTCGGGCGATCGTTCAACACGCCCGGCGATCTGGCCGCGCTGGTGTCAGGGTGCGACGCCATCGTCGGCCACAGAATGCACGCATGCATCGCCGCCTATTCCTTCGGCATTCCGGCGATCGGGCTGCGCTGGGACGAAAAGCTCGACAGTTTCTTCCGACTGGCCGGTCGCGCCGAGCATATGCTGGATCCGTCCGCCATCGCGGCCGAGGAAATGGGCACCCGGACCGCCGCCGCTATCGCCGACCACTTCGATCCCGCCCCCCTTGCCGCCCGCGCCCGCTCGGAAGTCGAAGCCCTCGCAGCCACCCTTCGAACGGCCGCGCTGGCGCGCCCGAGGCGCGTCCGATGATCGATCGCATCGTCCAGATCAACGATCTCAGCGACCCAAAGGGCGGAGCAAGCAAACTCGCGGTCGAAGCGGCTTGCGGACTTGCGGCGCGCGGCCACCCGGTAACTTTCATCACAGGCGATGAAGGACACAGCCCTGCATTGACCGCCGCGGGAGTGGACATCGTCGCGCTGGGGCAACAGCGGCTCAAGGCAAGCGGGCGCTTCAGCGCATTGGCGAACGGCCTGTGGAACCGGGCCGCCCATGCCATGGTCAGCGCATGGATCGCCGCCCACGATACCCCGCAAACCGTGTACCATCTCCATGGCTGGGCACAAATCCTGTCGCCCGCAGTGTTCGGCGCTCTCACCCCCGTGCGCGACAGACTGGTGATTTCCGCTCACGATTTCTTCCTCGCCTGTCCGAACGGCGCGTTTGCATGGCTCAAGTCAGGCAATGTGTGCCCGCATACGCCGCTGTCCCAGGCGTGCCTCATCACACCTTGCGATCGTGACGGCGCGGCGCACAAAGCGTGGCGCAGCGTGCGTCAGGCAATCCACCGCAAGGCTTTTCACCCTCGATCCTCTCCGCCGGTCCTCGCCATTCACGAAAGCATGCGCGAATTTCTTTCCCGAGGCGGAATTCCGGACCACGCCATCGTCACTCTGCCCAATCCGGCCGTCCCTTTCTCGCAAAGCCGCATCCCGGCCGAGCGCAACCGGGAGGTCCTTTTCGTAGGCCGCCTGGAAGACTCCAAAGGCGTGGACCTTGCCGCAAGAGCGGCCGCGATGGCCGGAGCACCGTTGAGCGTGGTGGGAGAAGGCCCATTCGCCGATCGCGTCACGGACCTGTACCCGGCGTCGCGCATGCTGGGCCGGCGTTCTCCGCCGGAAATCCGGGAGATCGCAGCCCGGGCGAGAATGCTTGTCATGCCAAGTCGCTATCCGGAGCCATTCGGCCTGGTCGCGATCGAAGCGGCGTGGAGCGGGCTGCCGGTAATCCTTGCAGAAACCGCGCTACTGGCGCCGGACATCATCGGCTGCGGTGCCGGGCTCGCGATTGACCCGCGCGACACGCCGCGCTTCGCAGCCGCAATCCTGCAACTTTCCGAAGACGACACCGCAATTCGCGCCATGAGCGAGGCCGCCTATGCCGCAACGCGGCCTCTTGCCTTGACCCCGCAAACCTGGATCGACCGGATCGAGGGTATCCTGCACCAGAGGATCGCCCCATCGCCCATCGAGGATCAGGTAATCACCGCCACTATCCCCGCCCATAGCGCAAGACTGAGCGCCCCCGCCAGCAGCCACCATTTCCAGACGATGGGCCTGCCGCCGGCGGGCACAGGACGCGACCGGGCATTCGATGAAGCGGACGGCGGCCTTGCGACAGCGTGTTCGTCCCTCGGGTCGTCACCCGCCATGATCAGCAGTTCTTGCCATGCAACGTCGTAATACCAGCCCTAACGATAGGAATTCTGCCGGGTTTCTAGCATGGCGCTACCGGACGGTCGAGCCGCCGAGGACCGAAACGTGCTGCAGTCGCTAGACTTGTCCGATCCACTCGTCGCACGGCACTACATGGCGGCAATGCACGTCCTGCACGGATTGCCGGGCTTCGACTGGTACGACGGCTGCTTTCTCGCCAAGTTCGAGGCCGCGCGCAGGATGCTGGCTATCGTCAGGCCCGGTGAAAGTCGGCGCTTCGCCGCAGCATTCGATACCTTGCGGACAAGGGCGGATTTCGAAGTGCGGCGGGTCCACGACGTCCTGCCACCGGCTCGCTTTGCGGATTTTCTCGCTCAGTTGCGCGCCGTTCCCGCGTCCAGCCTGCATGGCCACGAACGCGGCGATTTCGGCCGCCGCATTGCCCGCGATCTGCCGATTCTCGCGGAATTGCAGTTGGAATTGATGCCGCTGGTCGCCGAACTGGCAGGCGAAGCGGTGGAGCCCTGCTACACGTTCCTCAGCCTCTACGACGGCGCAGGAACCTGCGCGCCGCATCTCGATGCACCGTCGGCGAAGTGGACGCTCGATCTGTGCCTCGCCCAAAGCGGTGAATGGCCGATCCATTTCAGTTCCGTGGTCCCCTGGCCTACCTCCGATGCCGACGGAAACGTGCCGGCCGCCACGGCTTTCCGGTCCCATTCGCTGCGCCCCAATGAAGCGCTTCTGTTTTCGGGCTCATCGCAGTGGCACTACCGGGACGCGATTCCTGACGCGGGTTTCTGTCACCTTGCATTTCTGCACTACCATCCTGCAGGTTGTGCCGATCTCGTTCGCCCTGCGCGATGGGCGGCACATTTCGATATGCCGGAGCTGGCGATTCTCGACGCGGTGTTTGAAACATTGCGCCCGGATCGTCGTCAATGAGTGGTTGGACATATGCCGTGTTCGGCCTCGAGGTAGAATTCCCTCGTGAAGTCATGACCTTGCGCAGCGCGCAGGTTACGCCGCAGCGCCCAGCCGACGTCCGCATAGCTTTCGCTGCCGTGCCGCCGCAGCCATGCATGGAAACGGTCAACGATGACCTCGACGTCGCATGGAGCACAGAGGGTCTGACCATCTCCGTCGAAGAAGTCGGCCGCTTTCGCGTGAGCAATGGCGACACGGTGATCGTCGATCCCTGGCCCGGCGCCACACCGGCAGAAATCGACTTATACCTGGCAGGATCGGTCATGGGCGCGGTACTCCACCAGCGCGGAATGCTGCCTCTGCACTGCAATGCCTTTGCATGCGACGGTCGGGCGATCCTGCTTTGCGGCGATTCCGGAGCAGGCAAGTCAACGCTCGCCGCCTGGTTCGAGAGCCGTGGCTACCCGCTGCTGACCGACGATGTCTGCGCCGTCACTTTCACGCGGGAGGGGCACGCGGTAGGTCACCCCGGAATGCCGCGATTGCGGCTTTGGGACGACGCGCGCCATGCGATGGGCCGAAGCAAGGCGCCCGTCTCTTCCATCCCGTGGGCCGAAGGCAAGTTCGAGATCGAGATGCACGCAGATCGCGTCAGGGCCGAGTTGCCGATCGCCGCGATCTATCACCTCCTTCCGGCGGAACCTGACGATCACTTCGGCATCGCCGGGCTGCATGGCCTGGGTGCAGTCGATGCCATCACCGCGTCCATCTATCGGCGTAGAATCGCAGACCTTGCCGGAGGGGCGAGGCGATATCTGCGGGAAGCGGTGGAACTGGCCTCCTCCACACCCGTCTTCCGTATTTCGCGAACCTGGGGATTCGAGCATTTTTCAGCACAGTCCCGCCAAATCGAGACACATTTTAAGTCGATTTTGAATGAAATTTCATCACCATGAAATTGTGTTAATCGCTGATTTATAGAGATGATTATTTATACAATCCGAGCGATACATGCATTCGGATAATGATTACTGTGATTCTCATGGAACATGAATTCATTTCCGTACTCATACTCAAATGAAAGGTTGGTTAGATATGGCCAATTCGGAAAATTCCGCCGCCGGCGTATCCGGCCGTCTGTCGTGGCAGCGCCCCTCCGTCGTCCGCATGGGCGCGGCCGATGCGGAAGGAAACACGATGATGTCGATGGTCACGGACACGCTTCGTCCGCGTCGCATGATGGGTTCCTGAACAGGGGAGGCCGGTGCCGATGCCCATTTCGGGGACCGGGGCCGGCTTCTTCCCCGCATTTGCGCCCCATCAAAGGACCGGACCGATCATGGCCACGACGTACCTCGAAACCTTCACGAAGGTTCCCACGACCGCAACGGCCGAGATCGACGGCCAACTCGTGGCGCTCGATATCCAGGCGGGAATCTGCTTCGGACTCGATCCTGTCGCAACCCACATCTGGAAACTGCTCGATGCGTATCCGACCGCTGACCGCCTTTGCGCGTCGCTGCTGGAACTCTACGATGTCGATCCCGCCACATGTGAAGAGCAGACCCTTTCACTTCTCCACGAACTTGCCGACATCGGCCTGATCAGCCGGGCCTGAGCACGGCAATGACGGTCGCCCTACCCGAGATACCCGCATGACGGCGATCTGCGCCCGCTGGAACCGCGACGGCGCGGACGCTTCCGAGACTGGCCGGATTTTCGCACCGGCCGCGCGGCGATACGGGCGCGCGCAGTGGCATGAATGGAGCGACGGCGCCGCTTTCCTCGGCAAATGCCTCTATCCGCTGATGCCGCAAGACCGTCTGGCGGACCCGCTGGAGGACACTAAGCCTGCAGGTTCATCTCGCTGGATCATTGCCGCCGACGTCCGACTGACGGAACGCGAAGACCTTGCCCGGCAGCTTTCGCTCGATGCCGGCGGCCTGTCCGACAGCGCGCTGGTCGCCGCTACGCTGGAACGGTGGGACGAGGCGGCGTTCGAGCGCATTTACGGCGTCTTCGCAGTCATCGCATGGGACCGGCACGGCAGGCGCCTGATCATGGCACGCGATGCGCTGGGCGAGCGGCCGTTGTTCTACCATGTGGAAGGCGCGCTCTGCTCCGCCGCATCGATGCCCGACATCCTGCTGGCCGACCCGCAGGTGCCCCGGGCACCCGATCCCGGCCAGTACCGCCAGTTCCTGAGAATGAACACATTCGGCCCGGGATGCTCGGCACTCCAGGGCATCCGTGTCGTCAGGCCCGGTCACATCGTCACGGTCGGCACCGCAGGCGTCGAGGAAAAACTCTGGTGGAAACCCGACCTCACGCCGCTGCAATTGCCGGAGCAGGCCGACTATGAAGCCGCGCTCGGCTCGGCGCTGGAAGCGGCAGTGGCGGCCTGCCTGCACCGCACGGCGGGGAAGTTGGGGACGCACCTCAGTTCCGGGTTCGACAGCACCGCCATAGCGACGACGGCGGCCCGGTTGCTTGCCGCACGGGGCGACAGCATCACCGCGTTTGTCGCCGCGCCCCGTTCCGGCCCGGGGCGCACGATGGCACCGCGCCACATCGCCGACGAATCGCTGCTGGCGGCTCGAACCGCCGCGATGCACTCGAACATGGACCTGGTCCGGCACGTGCCACGCGGCGGGCCGCTGGCAGCGCTGCATCGGACGCGCGGCCTCTATCCCACGCCCATCGCGAACTTGTGCAATCTGCCCTGGTTCGAGGAGATCAACGACCTTGCCCGCGATCACGGGGTAGGCGTCCTGCTGCACGGACTTCAGGGCAATACGTCGATCAGCGAATCCGGCGTCTGGGCCTTGCGCGAACTCGCCCGGCAGCGGCGGTTCGGCACCTGGCTGAAGATCGCACGAGGCCTCGTGCGCGGCGGCTGGATGCGCTGGCGCGGGGTGCTGTTCAACACCATCGAGGATCGCCTTCCCGATCGGCTCTGGCGCTGGGCCATGGGCGCGTCTGGCCAGACCGTGGAGGATGAACGCGCGATGTCACTGCTCTCCCCCGGAGCATACACGCAGGCCGCCGAGGCGCACCGCCGGGCCGCGATCGCTGCCGGGCAGCCGGATCCCGACCTCGACGAGCACAGCCGGGAACGCGGGGTCACCTCGCTCGACTTCCGGCTCGGCGCCCTGCGGACCAACGGGGACGGCGACATGTACAAGGCGATGCTCGCGCAGTGGGGCCTCGACCTGCGCGATCCGACGGCGGACCGGCGCCTCGTCGAACTCTCGCTGCGCATCCCGGTCGAACGACTGATCTGGAACGGCGAGCCGCGCGCGATCCTGCGCCGCGTCCTGGCCGACCGCGCTCCACCGGAAGTGCTGGATAACCGGCAGCGCGGCTACCAGAGCGCCGACTGGGCACAGTCGATCTGCGAGGACCGGCAAGCCTTCATCGAGGAGATGGAGCGGCTGGAACTCTACGAGCCCACTGCGGACTTCCTCGACACCGCCCGAATCCGCCGCCTCATCGACACCCTGCCCGTCGCAGATTCGCCCGAATGGGACAGCGACGAGGCCGAGAACAGCTACCGCCTGGCCTGCCTGCGCACGATTTCGGCGGCAAGCCACATGCGGCACATCGCAAGGAGCAACCTGTGACGCCGGACGCCCGACAAGTCCCCGCAAGCACCGTCCCGATCGATACCCTGCTGGCTTCGGTTCACGGCAATCCCGTCGCCATGATCAACTGCGCGCGCACGCTGCTGATGGCGAGCGGCGAGGTGGAACGCGCCCGCGCGGTCTGCCATGAGGCGCTCGCGATCGCCCCTGACAATCCGGAGGCGCTGGCCCTGGCGCGGCCGATCCTGTCGGACGGCATCGGCGCGTGGTATTTCACGATGGTGCTCGATGCCCGGCGCCACGCGCTTTATGCCAAGGCGCTTGGCCGTGTTCTTCGCGGCGGCGGCGTGGTGCTCGACATCGGCGCGGGAACGGGGCTGTTCGCGATGCTGGCCGTGCGGGCGGGGGCAACCCGGGTGATCGCCTGCGAGCGTGATCCGCAAGTCGCACGGGCCGCCGAGCAAGCCATTGCGCGCAATGGCTTTGCGGATCGCATCACCGTCCTGCCGATCGATTCGCGGGAACTTCGCCTCGGCCGCGACCTGCCGGAACCGGCCGACGTGCTGCTGTGGGACAATCTGGCCAACAATTTCCTGGGGGCCGGATGCGCGGCAACCCTTGCGGATGCGCGGGAGCGTCTGGTCAGGCCGGGAGCGCCGGTGCTGCCGGAACGGGCCGAACTCCTCGCCGCTCCGGTCACCGACCTGGAAGTCGCCGAGCACCGGATGGGCGTGGTCGAGGGTATCGACATGAGCGCCTTCAACATCCTGCGCTGCAGCGATTTCACCATCGCGCGCGGCAAGTTCGAACTGCGCAGCGATCCTGTCACGCTGTTCGACTTCGACGCGGCAGGCGGGCGTATCCACCCCGGCCGCGCCAGCGCCAAGGTCGCACTGAAGCGGGGCCGGATCGACGGGATCGCCCAGTGGCTGCGCTTCCACCTGAGCGAGGGACTGATCTACGATACGCTGGACGAAGACGTGCGGGCCTTCGGCGCCCAGTTCCACGTCACCGAGTGCTTCGAGGCGGACGAGGGCATGAGCGTGCATCTGCACGGCGCGCACGATTCTCTCGACACCTGGTTCTGGCTGGAGCGGTGAACGGGGATAACCTCGCCGCACTGCGCCGCAAGTTCGCCCGGTTCGACTGGGAAGAGCGCCGCTGCCTGGTCGAGGCGCTGCTGCTGCTTATGCTGGCGGCAGTGGCGGTGCGGATCCTGCCGCTGACGGTACTGGGGCGGGTTGCGTCGGCAGGGCCTTTCGGGGCATCGCCGCAGACGCCCGAGCGCAGCGAAGTGCTGATCTGGATGGTCGGCTGGGCGATCGACCGCGCCGCCAAGCGCAGCCCGCTGAGGGCATTGTGTTTCGAACAGGGCATGGCTGCGCAGATCATGCTGCGCCGGCGCGGGATCGATTCCACGCTGCTGTACGGTGTCGCTGCCCTGCCCGGATCATCGCGGCCCATCCGCGCCCATGTCTGGATCGAGACCGCGCAGTTCCCGGTCATCGGCGCCCCGGAGCCGGGGATCTTCGCGCTCCTCGCGACATGGCCCCAGGGACGCCGCGCGATCTGGGCGGACTGCGCGGCGTGACCTTGCCATCGCCTTTGCGGCCCGAGTTCACGTTCCTCCTGCGTGCGACCACCTGGCCGCACGATGCCGCAGCGATCACGGCCATTCGTGCCGCAGCGAAGGCCGTTTCCGATCCGGACCTGCTGATGGCCCTGAGCCGCCGCCATCACGTGACCGGCCTTGTCGCGCGGGCAGTCGGTCACTGCGACGGTTTCGCGGGTTCGCGCCTTCGCCGGGACTTGCAGGCAGAGGCGATGGCGCTGGCGGAGGAGCAATTCCGCCAGCTCATGCAGACGCGCCATGCTGTCACCGCACTGCGCGCTCAAGGTATTGCGGTCGCCGTGCTCAAGGGCGTTCCCGCCGCGCTGGCCATTTACGGAGAGGCAGGCGTGAGGCGCAGCGTGGATATCGACCTGCTCGTCGGACCTGATCAGGTCGATCCGGCACGTCGCGTGCTGGAACGGATCGGCTACATGCGCAGCGTCCCGCCGCCCGATGCCACCGCGCAGGAACTGCAAGGCAGCAAGCGGTACGGCAAGGACTGGGGCTTCGATCACTACCACAGCGACACCGGCATCGAACTGCACTGGCGACTGTTCCAGAACCCGCGCCTGCTCGGCTGCGTGGATGCCGGGGATGCGCAGGCGCGCACGGTGGCCCCCGGGTTGAGCCTCCCGGTCCTGCCGCCGCACGTCACCGCACTCTACCTTGTCCTGCACGGTGCCGAGCACGCCTGGTCGCGGCTGAAGTGGCTGGCCGACCTTGCCGCGCTGCTGCGACAGGACACGCACATGCCCGGCCGCATCGCGGCGGCCGCAGCCGCACAGGGCCTCGCGCAACCGGCGATGGCGGCGCTGCTGTTGTCTCGTGAACTGTACGGGACGCCCATGCCGGAGGAAACGGCGATGCCGGGATGGCGGGCACGTGCACTTCACGCCGTCGCGCGCGCCAGCCTGCTCGGTGCACAGGATGGCGCTGAACTGGAGGATTGCGCAACGGCAACGACGAGGAAGAACCTCAGCCACTACCTGTTCAGCCTTGATCCGCGCTTCTGGTGGCACGAACTTGCCTACGATCTTTTCCATGATGCTGCCGGACGCGGTTTGCGGCACATCGCACAGCGGATGCTCAATGTCCTGCGGCTGCCCGCTGCTGCGAAAGTCTCCCCCCGTTAAAGCGGTTTCCGATCCGACTGCGTCGGAGAAACCGCTCTAAGTCATTCGTTTACAGCATTTTCCGGGTCATCAGATGTTTCCATCTGATTGGAAAATGCTTTAAACGCGATTTTCAGGATTGGGCGCTAGGGAAAAGTCATGAGCTTTCCCGCAGTGACACCGCAGCATCTGGTAATCGCGGCAAGGGCCGCCGCGCCCCTGTGCCTCGGAGGCCTTGCCTGGGCGGTGTTATGGATGGCCTGCACGCCGACCGTCGCCGCTGCGGGGTTCCTTCTGAGCGCGTCGGTCCTGCTCATGGGAGCGCCGCGGATCCGGGCCGGGGACTTGGTCGGTGCACTCCTGGTGTTCATAACCGTGCTGGAATGCATCCATGCAGGAGCTTCGGGAACCCTCGACGGCCCGCGTTGGCAGGCCTGCGTGGCGGCGGCCGGCACTACGGTTCTCTTGCTCAAAATCCAGCATTTGCGCGGGCTTGCCCGGCAGGATGCTTATGTTCCTCTGCGCCATCTGGAGTGCCGGAATGCCCTGTTCGGACGTACCGCGCCCGGTCGCCGCGCAGCCTGAATTACACTGGCAAAGCCGGAGAACCGGCCGAAAATCGCTTGATATTGCAACTTGCTAGCATTAGCGCAATTTCGCGAGAGGGAAGCGAAAGCCCGCAATGCCAACCGGCACGTGCTTTCTCCAGGGGGGAGCGCCGTTTCGCGTGCCCCGCATAGGGGACAAGGCCGAAGTGACGCGCAGAATTCTGTTCCAGATCCATTGGCTGCTGGGCATAACCGCAGGCCTCGTGCTGGCCGCGATGGGCCTGACCGGGGCCGCGATGAGCTTCGAAAACGAGAGCATGCGCGTGCTGAGCCCCGGCATCGTCACGCTAAAACCCGGCAACGCACCGCCGCTCTCGCCAGATGCGGTAATTGCGCGCGCCTCCGCCCTGCACGAGGGCCTGAGGGTGGAGCGGCTCACCGTCGAAGCCGATCCGACGCGCGCATGGCAGGTGCAGTTCGAAGCCGGTGCGGACAAGCGGCGCGGCGAGCGCAGCTACGTCGATCCGCGCGACGGCCGCCTGCTCGGCGAACCGGTCGGCGCCGGGTTCTTCCAGACCGTGCAGGACCTCCACCGCTGGCTGGCACTTCCCGGCGGACCGAAGGGCTGGGGCCGCCAGATCACCGGCTTTTCCACGATCGGACTGATCTTCTTCGCCTTGTCCGGCCTCTACTTGCGCTGGCCCCGCCGCGCGCTCGACTGGCGCGCGTGGCTGGTGCTCGACTGGCGCAAGAGCGGGCGCAACCTCTACCGCGAACTGCATGTGGTGATCGGCAGCTGGGTCGCGCTCGTCTACCTGCTCAGTGCGTTCACCGGGCTATGGTGGTCCTACGAGTGGTATCGCCAAGGCGCGATGGTCGTGCTCACCGGCTCGGCCAAGGGCGAGGCCGAGGGCGGGCCGAAAAAGGACAAGGGCGCGCCGCGGCCTCCCGTCCTCCTCGCCCCGGCCTGGAAGACGGTGGAGCGCGAGACCGCCGGCCGCTTCGATTCGGTCTTCGTGACGCTGCCCGAAGCGGGCAAGAAGGCGACTTTCCGCGTGCTGCTGGCCGGCGCGCGACATGACCGCATGACCGACAACCTCACCATCGACCTCGCCAGCGGCCGTCTGCTCAAGGCGGATCGCTATGCCGACAGGGTACTCGGCAAAGTCGTCGCGACGAGCATGTTCGAAATTCATCGCGGCGCCATCTTCGGGCTCCCCGGCCGCATCGTGATCTTCGTGACCAGCCTTGCCATGCCGCTTTTCGCGGTCACCGGGCTGCTGCTCTACATCGCGCGGCGCCGCCGCAAGCGCGCTCTCGCGCAAGTCCAGGGACTGCCCGCCGGCGGCGCAGCCAACACGGACATGCTGATCGCCTTCGCCAGCCAGACCGGCGGCGCCGAGCGACTGGCGCGGCAGACGGCAGCGGTCCTCGGCGGCGCCAAGGTCCTGCCGCTGTCTTCGGTGGACGGCACGGTGCTGGCGGAAACGCGGCGCGCGCTCTTCGTCGTCAGCACCTATGGCGAAGGCGAACCGCCTGACCGCGTCCGCCGTTTCGCACGCGAAACGATGGCCTTGCCGCCTGCGGCGAAGGACCTCGACTACGCCGTTCTCGCTTTGGGAGACCGCGAATATCCTCAGTTCTGCGCCTTCGGGCACGAGGTCGATCGCTGGCTCCACACAGGCGGCGGGCGGCGACTGTTCGATACCATCGAGGTCGATGGCGAGGACATCGATGCCGAGCGCCAGTGGCAGCAGCAACTGACCGCGCTGGGCGCCGATCCGATGGCGGCGGAATTCGCTCCCGCGCGCTACGGGCGCTGGCGTCTGGCCGGGCGAGAACTGCTCAATCCGGGCAGTCCGGGCGGTCCGGCGTTCCTGATCGCGCTCGAACCGCTCGACGGGGAAACGCTCGACTGGCAGGCCGGAGACATCGCCGAAATACGCCCCGCCAACGACCCGGCGGCGGTTTGCGCCCTGCTGGACAGAACGGCACTCAACGGCACCTACGAGGTACATAACCGCAGCCTTACCGCACACATCGCCGAGTCCGTGCTGCCGGAGAGCCTCGCAGGCACGCCCGAAGAGATAGTCGCTGGACTTCGCCCGCTTCCTCACCGCGAATACTCGATCGCCTCGATCCCGACCGACGGATGCATCGAACTGATCGTCCGGCAGGTCCGGCGCGAGGACGGCAACCTCGGCCTCGGTTCGGGCTGGCTGACCGCGCATGCGCTGCTGGGGACGGAGATCGCGCTGCGGCTCCATGCCAACCCCGGCTTCCGCGTGTCCGAAGAGCAGCGCCAGCTGATCCTCATCGGCAACGGCACTGGCCTCGCGGGCCTGCGCGGCCACCTGCGGCAGGCGGCGGCGGCCGGAAGCGCCGGTCACTGGCTGTTGCTGGGCGAGCGTTCGCGGGAGCACGATGCCTTCCTCGACGCCGAACTGCGAGGCTGGCTGACGGACGGCACGCTGGCGCGGCTGGAGCGCACCTGGTCGCGCGATCCCGATTGCGGCCGCTACGTGCAGGAGGTGATCCCGCAAGTCGCCGACGCCCTGCGCGAAGCGGTAGGGGACGGGGCCACGATCCTCGTCTGCGGCAGCCTGCTGGGCATGGCGCCCGCCGTCGATGCGGCGTTGCGGGCCGTGCTCGGCGATGCGCTGCTGGAGGAGATGGCCGAGGGCGGCCGCTATCTGCGGGACATCTACTGAGCGTCAGTGGAAGTCGCGCGAGCGCGGCAGGATGCGCACGTTGCGCGGGTGGCCGCGTGTCGCATGCCCCGAAGTCGGGCGGTTCGGATCGTAGACCGGATGGCGCACCGCGTCGCCCGGCATCGGCTCGGGCTTGAGCGCGGGCGGAGCCGAGAGGCGGGACAGCGCCTCGCTGGCGTCGGTCACGCAGGTGACCATCAGGTGGACGACGCCTTCCTTGCTGTGCTGCACTTCACCGTCGATCACCATCAGCCGCGCGGCCATCACCGCGCGGCGCTGCTTCTCGAACTCGCGCGCCCACAGCAGCGCGTTGACCACGCCGGTCTCGTCCTCGATCGTGATGAAGATCGCGTTGCCCTTGCCCGGCCGCTGGCGGATGAGCACCACCCCCGCGACGCGCACCTTCCGGCCGTCCTTCGCGGCATTGACCCCGGCGCAGGTCAGCGCGCCCTGCCCTTCGAAATGCGCGCGCAGGAACTGCATCGGGTGGCCCTTCAGCGATAGCCGCTGGGTCTGGTAGTCGGCCACGACTTCCTCGGACGGCGCCATCGCCGGGAGCGCGGCGTCGGGTTCCTTCGCCAGTTCGGGTGCATCGAGCGCGGCGAACAGCGGCAGCTGCACCGCCGGAACCCGCCGCGCCTCCCACCCTGCCTGCCGCCGGCTCTGCCCCAGCGAGCCAAGCGCATCGGCATCCGCCAGCAGCCGCAAGGCGCGCGAAGGCAGGTTCGCCCGGCGCGCGGCATCTTCGAGGCTGGCGATGGGGGCAACCTTGCGGGCCTTCTCCAGCGCCTCGGCCCAGTTCTCCTTGAACCCGCCGATCTGCCTGAGGCCAAGGCGCAGGATACGTTCGCCTTCCAGCGTGTTGTCCCAGCAGCTTGCGGCGATGTCGATGGGCCGCACCTCCACCCCGTGCTGGCGCGCATCGGCGACCAGCTGCGCGGGCGCATAGAAACCCATCGGCTGGCTGTTGAGCAACGCGCAGGTGAACACCGCCGGATAGTGGCACTTCAGCCATGACGAGACATAGGCCAGCAGCCCGAACGCCTGCGCATGGCTTTCGGGAAAGCCGTATTCGCCGAAACCCTCGATCTGCTTGAAGCAGCCTTCCGCGAAATCCTGCGGGTAGCCGCGCCGAACCATACCGTTGACGAACTTCTCCTGATGCTGGTGGATCGTACCGTTGCGTCGGAACGTGGCCATCGAGCGGCGCAGGCGGTCGGCCTCTGCAGGCGTGAACTTCGCCGCGACGATCGCAAGGCGCATCGCCTGTTCCTGAAACAGCGGTACGCCCATGGTCTTGTGGAGCAGATCCTCCATCTCTCCCGGTGGCCCCGGAAAGACCACCTCCTCCTCCCCCGTGCGCCGCCGCAGATAGGGATGGACCATGCCGCCCTGAATCGGCCCCGGCCGCACGATGGCGACCTGAATGACGAGATCGTAGAGGATGCGCGGCTTCATGCGCGGCAACATCGCGATCTGCGCGCGGCTCTCGACCTGAAAGGTGCCGATGCTGTCGCCGGTGCACAGCATGTCGTAGGTCGGCTTGTCGCCCTGCGGGACGGTGGCCAGTTCCAGATCGCGCAAACCGTGATCGCGCAGGAGGTCGAAGCTCTTGCGGATCGCCGTCAGCATGCCGAGCGCCAGAATGTCGACTTTCATCAGGCCGAGCGATTCCAGATCGTTCTTGTCCCACTCGATAAACGTGCGGTCCTCCATCGCCGCATTGTGGATCGGCACCAGTTCGTCGAGCCGCCCTTCGCTCAGCACGAAGCCGCCGACGTGCTGCGACAGGTGGCGCGGATAGTTGAGCAGCCGCCCGACCATGTCGCGCAAGCGCTCCACCTGCGGATTACCGGGGTCGAAGCCCGCCTCGGTCAGCCGCGTTTCGGGCAGTTCGTCGCCGCCCCAACTGCCCCAGACGGTGCCCGAAAGCCGCGCGGTGACGTCCTCGCTCATGCCCAGCACCTTGCCGACTTCGCGGATGGCGCTGCGCTGGCGGTAGCAGATCGTGGTCGCGGCGATCCCGGCGCGCTCGCGGCCGTAGCGACGGTAGATGTACTGCATCACTTCCTCGCGGCGGGAGTGCTCGAAATCGACGTCGATGTCGGGCGGCTCGTCGCGCTCGGTGGAAAGGAAGCGCGTGAACAGCAGCCTTTCCTGCACCGGGTCGATCGGGGTCACGCCGAGGAAATAGCAGACCAGCGAGTTGGCCGCGCTGCCGCGTCCCTGACACAGGATCGGTTTCTCCAGACCGCGCGCGTACTGCACGATGTCGTGGACGGTGAGGAAGTAGTACGCGATCTTCTGTTCGCGGATCAGACCGAATTCCTCGTCCAGCGTCTCCTGGTACTTGGGCGGCAGGCCATCGGGGAACCACTTGCGCGAACCCTCCATGACGAGATGTTCCAGCCACGGCTGCGGCTCCCAGCCTTCGGGGACAGGTTCGTGGGGGTACTCATATTTGAGATCATCCAGCGTGAAGGTGACGCAGGCCATGAGGTCCTGCGTCGCCGTCAGCGCCTCGGGGCAGGCGCGGAAGAGGCGGGCCATCTCGGCGGGGAACTTGAGGTGGCGCTCGGCATTGGCGGCGAGGCGGCGGCCGGCGGTCTGGACGGTCAACCCCTCGCGGATGCAGGTGAGCACGTCCTGCATCGGGCGGTCCTCCGGGCTAGCGTAAAGCACGTCGTTGGTGGCGATCAGCGGCACGCCCGCGCGGGCGGCCAGCGCCATGCGCTGCGTCAGCCGACGCGCATCGCGGCCCGCGCGCGGCATCGTGGCGGCGAGCCATAGCTTCGGCGTCAAACCGCGCAGGGTGGCGAGCAGCGCTTCGTCCGCGTCCCCATCTCCCGGCATCACGATCAGCGCCAGATCCTGCGCGTGCTCGACAAGGTCGCTCAGGTGCAGTTCGCACTCGCCCTTCTTCGCCTTGCGGTTGCCCACGGTGAGCAGGCGCGTCAGGCGGCCCCAGCCGTGGCGGGTCATCGGGTAGGCGACCACGTCCGGCGTGCCGTCCGCGAAGACCAGCCGCGCGCCGACGAGCAGGCGCAGCCCGCTTTTCGCCCGCCCCATCTCCTTCCAGACCCGGTGGGCGCGGACCACGCCCGCCACGGTGTTGCGGTCGGCGATGCCGATGCCGGTCATGCCCATCGCCAGCGCACGCGCAACCATCTCCTCCCCCGGCGAGGCGCCGCGCAGGAAGCTGAAGTTGGTGGCGGTGACCAGTTCGGCGAAGTTCACGGAAACAGGCCGTGGAGATACCAGCGCGGGTCGGGCTTCTCGCTGAACAGGCCGTGGCGGAAGATCCAGTAGCGGCGGCCCGCGCCGTCCTCGATGCGGTAGTAGTCGCGCGTCTCGCCCGCAGCACCGGGCATGTGGCCGCCGCGTTTCAGCCACCATTCCGCGCCGATCCGCTCCGGCCCCTCGGCCAGCGTGACGTCGTGGAGGCGGCCTTTCCAGCGAAAGCGCTGGGGCGGGCTGTCGGGGACACCGGCGATCACCTCGACCGGTTGCGGCGGATCGAGTAGCAGCAGCGGGCGGGGCGGCATGTCTTCGGGCTCCGGCCATGGGGCGCCTCGCAGGCGCAGCGCAGGAACCAGCGCCTGCGCCTTCTCGGGCAAGTGGCGGTCACGCGGGATCAGGCGGCGCACGCTGTCCTCGCCCAGCCGCACGCTGAGCTGGTCCACCAGCGCCGAAACATTATCGGCGTTTTCTTCCTTGCCGCTCTCAAGCAGGATCTGGCGCGAGGGCAGGTGATCGGCGTGGAGCACCGCCAGGGTGATCGCATCGAAGCCGAAGCCGGGGTCGAGCGGGTCGGAAAGCGTGTCGATCCGCTCGCGCAGCAGGCGCATGACGGCGGCGGGATCGCGCACCGCAAGGCCCGTCTCCACCACCAGCCGCCGCCGCTGGTTGTCGCTGCGGTGGAGCGTGACCGCCCAGCGCCGCCCGCCCAGTTGGCGCTGCTCCATCGTGCGCCCGGCCTGCGCGAGCATGTCCTCGACCACCTCCAGCGCATCGTCGGTGCGGCCCAGCGGTTCGGGAAAGCGCGTCTCCAGCCGGATCGGCTCGGTCAGGCGCACGGGGATGACCGGGCTGCCGGTCTCTCCCAGAATGGCGCGTAGGCGGCTGACCGCAAGCTCCCCGAAACGCGCCGCCAGCCCCGCCATCGGCCGCGCGGCAAGATCGCCCAGCGTCTCGAGGCCCGCGCGGCGCAGACCGGAAAGCGCGCCCTCGTCCAGTTCCAACGCGGCGACCGGAAGAGTGCGAACGTCGTCCTTCCCACCGAAGCGGGCAAGCGCACGGGCGGCGGCAGAGTGAGGCGCGAGGGCGTGGCGGGTAGTCGGACCGACATCCTTCACCACGCGGCGCACCAGCGCCTCCTCCCCGCCGAAGAGGTGCGCGCAGCCGGTGACGTCGAGCAGCAGGCCATCGGGCGCATCGAGCGCGACGAGCGGGGTAAAGGCGATCATCGCCCCCGCCAGCTGCTCCAGCACCCGCGCGTCGGCGATGGGATCGTGCGGCGCGGTGGCAAGGTCCGGGCTGCGCGCCCGCGCATCGGCGAGGGTCATGCCGGAAGACAGGCCCTGCCGCATCGCGGTCACGTCCACGGCAGCGAGGCGCAGCGCCTGTCCATCGCGCGCGACGAGGGCCTGCGGGGCATCTCCCTCAGGCAGTACGCCGGAGCGGCGCGCGCGCTCGCACGGCAGAAAGGGGAACCACAGTGCCAGGTAGCGGCGGCCCGCGCTCTTCGGTGGCGGGTTCAGTGTGGAGGGGGAGTTCGCGGAAACCGCCATGGTCTTCATTCCATTCCAGCCGCCAGCGCTGCCCCGCCGGGCCGCCGCGTCTGCGTACGAGTTCGACGAGCAGCGTCGCGGCCCCCGGCGCGCGCATCTCCAGCGGGGTCGAGGGGGCGCTGGAAACCGTCCAGCGGGTATGTGCGGCGCTGGAGCGGGGCTCGGCATCGCCGCGCAGGATCACCACCGGGATGCGCGAGCCTTCCGCCGCGAGGATCAGGCGGCGACTGGCGACGAGGTCGTATTCGCGCATCGCCCCCCAGCTTTCCATCAGCACCGCAGCCGGGCCGCTGCTGCGCGCCGCATCCAGCCCCGCGCGCAGCAGGGCAGCGTCGTTACGGGCATCGACGATCACCAGCCGCGCCGGGTCCACGCCGAGCGCGCGCAGCCCCTCACCGCACGGCACGAGGCCCGCGCCCTTGCGGCGGGGGCGTAGCAGGAGGACGGGGCGCGCCTTCTCTGCGTCCACCATGCCGAAGGCGAAAGCCAGCGCCGAGGCCCAGTCCTCGGCCTCTGCATGGACCTCGTGCAGCTGCGCCCGGGCGAGGCGTGGGAGCGTGCCCGGGGGCGGATCTTCGATACAGGCGGGGGCCTGAGGGCGGGACATGGGACGGGCCTTACGAATCGGGAATTATGTTCTTCTTATGTTCCCATTCTGGAGGCAGGTCCACACCGCCGTTCGATCCCCGCCGGAAAGGCCGTAAGCACATCCCGTCATCCCCGCGAAGGTGGGGATGACGAGGATAGGTGGATAATCGCGCTAATTGGGGGTCAAGCGATTGCCGCGATTGCCTTCATTCTCAGCCCCGCGAACCGTTCCACCGTGTCTGCCGCCTCGCGCACCGGGCAACGCGTGCCGAAAGTCGGCGTGCCGTCAGCCAGCCACGCGATGCCGTCGATGGTGTAGGTCATGCGCTCGCGCTGCTGCTGGACGTAGTCCCCGTGCGCCGCGAAGGCGCGCTCGATCGCGGCGACGGGGTCGGCGTCGGGGGCGATCACCTCGCCGAAGTGCCACATCGCGTAGTCCTCGCTGTCCTGCCAGTCGACGCCTTTGGCATCGACGAACAGGCACGGGCGCGGGCGGACGAGGAATTCGTAGACCTGGCTGCTGACGTCGCCCACGTAGAGGTCCGCGCCCAGCGTATATGTCATGTCGTTGCTGCGCGCCGAGCCGAGGTCGACGATCACCTGCCCCGGGATCGCCAGCGCCTCCCACGCGCGCCGCTTCGCCGCCGACCATCGCTTCGCCAGCCGCACGTGCGGCGCGACGACGAGGTTGTAGCGACCGTCCGCCGCCACTGCCGCGATCAGCCCCCGCCCGAACGCCTCGATCGAGGAGAGCTTCTTCGAGAAGTGCGGGTTGTAGAGGATCGTCGGCCGCGCGTTGTCGAACAGCGGTGGCCGGGCCTGCGCATTATCGAGCACGGCGGCCAGCTTGACCGGGCCGGTAACGGTGCAGTCCTGCGCTCTCACGAAGCCCGCTTCGACGAGGCGATCGCGGTCCTTGCGGCCCGCCAGCATGACGTGATCGAACAGGCGGAAGCGCGGCTCGAAACCGACCGCGCGGTCGCCCGCTCCGTGGGGGATGTGAAGGATCGGCGGGCAATCCCCCGGCAGGCGCTTGAGCATGGTGGAGGTCCGCTCGGCGCAGAGGATCACCGCCGCATCGCGCAGCCGCTTCGCCCAGAGCGTAAGCCGCACGAACTTGTGCATCGAGGCCGGCAGCAGCGCAGTGACGGCGGGCAGGCGCATGACGACGATCTCGGGCGCCGCGCCCTGCCCTGCATAGGCCATGGCCGCCGCCACTTCGGCCTCGGCGGAAACGAACAGGCGTACCTGCCCCGGATGACGGCGGGCAAGCTCACAGGCGACCGGCACGATATGGCCGAACTGATGCGCGCCGCCGATGGCAAGCACGTGGATACGGGAATGGACGTTCCGGGAGGGCATTGCGCCTCGTTACAGCAGTGATGTGGAGCGACTCTGTAACATTCGTGCAGATTTGCCCATGTCCGTCCGAACGCGGCGATGGCCGGCGTCGGGGATAATCCCGGTCGCCGCATGCAGATGCTTCTGGTCGAAAAAGGATACGAACAGCTGATCCCCCTCTTGCGAGGGGAGCCCGAAGGCCATGATCAGTGCTGTTCGAATACTGCCTGGTGCGGTCGAGAAGACTCGAACTTCCACGGGCTTTCGCCCACAACGACCTCAACGTTGCGCGTCTACCAATTCCGCCACGACCGCTAAATCTTGGAGCTGGATTTGCATCCGCTCCGGGGCAGGAGCGCGCCACTAGCGCACGAATCCGGACCCGGCAAGTGAGTCTTGCAGATTATTTTCATCCAGCGTCATTTTCCTTCCTCCGGACCGAGAATGCGCCGCTTCATCCGGTGGATGGCCAGCCACACCCCCGCGAGGACCAGCGGGGCCAGCAGCGCGGTCGCCACATGCGCATGAATCCGCGGTGCCAGTTCCTCCACGCCTTCCAGTACCTTGGCGATCAGGCCGAGCGCGTAGTAGCTCACCGCGACGACCGAGAGCCCCTCCACCAGCTGTTGCAGGCGCAACTGACGCGAGGCGCTGCGCTCCATCGAGGCGAGGAGCAGGCCGTTCTGGTTCTCGATTCGCGTCTCGATTCGCACCCTCAGCAGCGCCAGTGCCTGCGACGTGCGCTGCGACAGCTGCTCGGCCCGGCGGCGGTGGGCGGCGCAGGTCCGCACGGCGGGCAGGAAGCGGCGCTGGGTGAAGTCCGCCAGCGAGACTTGCCCCGGGATCGCGGCGATGTTGAGTTCGGCCAGCCGCTCCTCGACGATGGTGGCGTAGGCGGCGGTCGCGCTCATGCGGAAATCGGAGGCGCTGGCCTGCGCCACCAGTTCCATCGAGAGGCGGGTCACGTCCTCCAGCAGATCATCGTCGGTGACTTCGGGGCGGGCGACGGCGCGGTTGGTTTCGCCCAGCATCGCCTCGATCCGGTCGAGCGCGCGCCAGCCCTCACGCGCAACAGGCAGGCCGAGCAGCGCGAGGTTGCGGTAGTTGCCCAACTCCTGCAGCCGCTGCACCGTGCGCGAGAGCGCACCGCCCCCGCCAATGGGCGCCATCCCGCACGCCGCCGCGAGAATCACCCCGAAGCCGTCCTCGCGCAGCCGGAAGTCCGACCAGATCCGCGCCTGCCGTTCTCCGGGCGCATCGCCGATGTAGCAGGTGACGAGGTCGTCCGCCGCGAAGCCGAGTTCGGGCAGCAGCGCCAGCGCCGCCGCCTCATCCTCGACCAGCTGCACGCGCGAGGCCCGGATGACCTTGCCCGGCAAGCTCCCCGCCCATGCCAGCGCATCGCTGAGAGCGGGCCGAATCACCGCGCCGCCGGTCACGAACAGCGTCGTCGTGCTCGCCTCGCTGTGCCGCTCCCATGTGAAGGCGAGCCCCGGCGCGAGGGTCCCGGAAAGATGGCGAGGCCGACTGCACGGCTCTATCGGCCCGGCCGAGGGCAGCGCGCGCATCGCCGCCAGTTCCTCCTCGCGGTCGGCGGCATCGAGCACACGCACGAACTGCACGATCGAGGCCGGCGCGCGGACCAGAGGCCAGCGTCGCAAGTGCATCTCGCTCACTACCATGCGGCGCAGTTTGTGCTCGTTCAGCAAGTCCGCTCCCCCTTTTGCCCGGCGCCAGACTGCGCCTGCGGGGCGGAGGCGGACAAGTGACCCTTGGTACGATGCCGCTTGGTCGAATATCGGCCCGGTCCAAAGTCCAATATCGACCCGCCATGCCCCGTGCGAAAGCGACAGGCCACAGGACAGGCTAACGGGAGACATGACATGAACATCAGGCAGAAGCGCATGGGCCTCGCCGCTGCGGGAGCGCTGGCGCTGGTGGCCTGCTTCGGCGGACAGGCTGCGCTGACCTCGACCGCAGAGGCCGCCCCCGCCGCTCCGGCCGCGCCGCCGGTCTCGTTCGCACGCTGCGCGGTATGCCACAACGCCGCCAAGGGCGCGCCCGACAAGCTCGGCCCGAACCTGTTCGGCACTTATGGCCACAAGATGGGCCAGGGCAAGTTCGCCTTCTCGGACGCGGTGAAGAAGTCGGGCCTGACGCTCGACGACGCCACGCTCGACAAGTGGCTGGAGAATCCGCGCGCGCTGGTCCCCGGCAACCGCATGAGCTTCCCCGGCCTCAAAGACGCGGCGAAGCGCAAGGAAATCATCGACTACCTCAAGAAGCAGCGCTGAGTTTCACGACCGACTCTCAAGGGGCCCGTCCGCCGCGACCCAGCGGCGGGCGGGTTTTTCATCTCTCATCGTTCTTGAGTGAACGGCGCGAATCCCTGCACGCGGGGCCTTCGACAAGCTCAGGCTGAGCGGGGAGAAAGGGGGGCACGGCACCCGACTCCGCTCAGCCTGAGCTTGTCGAAGGATGTCGACGCGCACGCTGCGTTATCATTGCGGCAGCCAGGAACCCGGCGCCACCACCACCGGCTCCGCCCGCACCAGTGCGCGGCCTGCGGCGTGCCAGCCCTCGATCCCCTCGGCGAGCCAGTAGACGTGACGCACGCCGCCTTTCGCCAGACGCCGCGCGGCGTTCCAGCCCATCCAGCAATCGGTGCGGCAGAACAGCACGACCGGCAGGCGCGGACTCCCCCGGCGCGCCTCGGCGACCGCCTGCTCCAGCCCGCGCCAGAGCACCGGATCGACCGGACTGCGCCCCGTCTCCGGATGCCAGAGCGCGCCGGGCACTGTCTCGTGCGGCTGGCTGAGGCGCCACTGGCCGGTCGCGGGGTCACGGTGGCCGGACTCGACCGGAAGCACGTCGATGAACAGCGCTTCGTCCAGCCCGAGCGCGTCCTCCAACGCGATCCGGCGGGCGGGCGCGGGCAGCCGGTCCACCGGCGCGCGGTAGCGGGCGGTGCGGTAGCCATCTATGTCGAAGTCGTCGGCGGCGTGCGCTGCCGGGGCGCAAACGACCGCCAGAATCAGCCCTATCGCCAGCCTTCGTCCGATGCGTTCCATGGCTCCTCCCAAGGTCCAATATGACGCGAGCGAGGCCCGGCCTACATTGGCCCTTGGTATGATCCGCAAGAAGATCCTGCTGGCCCTCATCGCCACCCTCGCCGCGCCGGTCCCGGCCGCCTTCGCGCTGCCTGCCGACCCGCTGAAATCGCCGATGTGGGAGTATCACGCCGAGCGTCTGTTCGGCGGCGCCACGGTACGCTTCGACCCTGCCGTGAAGGTCGAAATACCTGAAATCGCAGAGAACCAGCGCGTCTTTCCCGTCACCGTCGATGCGCGCGCCTTGCCACAGGTGAAGCGCATCCTGATCTTCGCCGACCTCAACCCGATTCCCGTCGCGGTGGACTATGCCCCCCGCGCCGCCGCGCCGTTTCTGGCGACGCGGAT
>NZ_JABXWS010000005.1:0-12608 GCF_015594425.1 Novosphingobium sp. HR1a | reverse complement strand
CAAGCTCGACCAGCGCACCCCGGTGCGCGCGGCGGTGCTCACAACGGACGGGGTGTGGCACGTCTCGGGGAACTGGATCGATGCGGCGGGCGGCGGCTGCTCGGCCCCGCCGGTCAGCCGGGTCAAGGGCGACTGGGCCGACCACCTCGGCGAAATGCACGGTGCTGCATGGGTACTCAGCGGCACTCAAACGCGCCTCAGGGTGACGTTACGGCACCCGATGGACACCGGCCTCGTCGAGAACATCGCCGCCTACAACATCGAGCGGGTGACCGTGACCTCCTCGGCCGGAACCCCGCTCGCCGACCTCCAGGTCTTCGGAGCGGTGGCCGAAGACCCTGCCTTCACCTTCATCGTCGACGATGCGAAGGGGCCGCTCTCGATCGCCGCGCGCGACAGTTCGGGGCTGGAGTTCGACGGCGTGGTCACCCCGCGCAGCGCGGCGCTGGCCGCCAAGTGAACCTCACCCGCCGCAGCCTGATCGGCGCTGCGCTGGCGCTGCCCGTCGCCGCCCGCGCAGAGACGTTCGCCGGGGCCTATGCCCCCAAGGCCGAGCCCGTCGCCGAGGGCGTGTGGATGGTGCGCGGCGCCGATGCGCCGATCCTGTTCGACAACGGCGGGATGATCGCCAACAGCGCCATCATCGCCACCGACGAAGGCGCGGTGCTGTTCGATCCGGGCGTCTCGCTGGAGCATGGCAAGGCGCTCGGCGCGCTGGCGCAGGCGGTGACGGGCAAGGCTGTGGGGCGGGTCTACGTCAGCCACCTGCACCCCGATCATGCGCTGGGGGCGGCGGCCTTCGATCCCACCATCGTCCACGCCCTGCCCGCCACCCGCGCCGATCTGGAGCGCGACGGCGAGGGGTTCTCCGATGCCATGTACCGGCTGCTGTCGGACTGGATGAAGGGGACGCATGTCGTCCTGCCGCTCGGCGACGTGGCGGACGGGGAGGCCCTGTTCGGCGGGCGAAGGTTCCGGCTTTTCGCGATGCAGGGGCATTCGGCGGGCGATCTGGTGCTGCTCGACGAGGCGACGGGGACGCTGCTGGCGGGTGACCTCGTGTTCCACGACCGCGCGCCCTCGACCCCGCATGCCGATCTGGCGAAGTGGCGCGCGGCGCTCGATCGGCTGAAGGCAGTGCCGCATGGGCTGCTGTTGCCGGGGCACGGGCCGCTGGACCGGGACGGCGGCGCGATCGCGCAGACGCGGGATTGGCTGGACTGGCTGGAGGCCACGCTGACGCAGGCGGTGGCCGACGGGCTCGACATGACCGAGGCGGGGGAACTGCCGATCCCCGCGCGGTTCGCCGGGCTGAAGGCGGCGCGCTACGAATTGCAGCGCAGCGTCTCGCATCTCTATCCGGGGCTTGAAGCGCGGTTGCTGCCGAGGTTGTAGGCTCAGTCTCGGGCTCGGGCCCACCCCGCTGCGACTAGGGCCTGCGGCCCAAGTCTCGCTGCCCCTCCCGCAAGCGGGAGGGGGTGAAGCGCGTCAGCCCTCCCGCTTGCGGGAGGGCCGGGAGGCTTGGCAGCTTGCTGTCTAGCCGGACGGGGTGGGCCAAAGCCGCCCTCAGAACCGCGCCCGCACCGACACCGTCAGCCTGCGCGGCGCCCCCGGAGCATAAGCGCGCGGATTGTCCGCACCGGGCGCTTCTGCCAGTTCGATCTCGTCGATCTCGGAGAACGTGCCCATCGTCACGTAGTGCCGGTCGAACATGTTGCGCAGCTCCGCCGCCAGTTCGATTCCGGGCGCGATTTCCACCCGGCCCATCATGTCGAACACCGCATAGGCCGGGGTCCTGGCGTTGTCGTTGCCCTCATCGCCCACCAGCACCTGCCCGGAGCGCGCGCGCATCGCGAAGCCCAGTTCCCAGCCTTTCCCGGCCCGCCCCGCGTAGAGGTTCACCGAATGGCGCGGCACGCCCGGCAGGCGATCGCCACGCCGGACTTCGACCAGACCGTCTTCGTCCGCCTCGGGGTTGGACGGGCTCGAAACCGCGAAGTCCTGCCGGAACTTCGCATCCGTGAAGGCGTAGCTGCCCGACAGCCGCCAGCCGCCCTGCCGCCAGTCGGCCGAAGCCTCGATCCCTTGCCGCCGTGATTCGCCGAGGTTGGCGAAATAGGCCCGTCCGCGCACTTCCGAGGCGATCATGCGAATGTCGTTCCTCGTATCCGAGCGCCAGCCGTTCACCCGCCACGACAGTGCTGCCCCAAAAGCATTGGCGCCGCCCGACAGCCCGGCATGCCAGTTGCGCGCGGTCATCGCCTTCAGCGGCGGATCGGCGATGAAGAAATTCGCCAGCGTGCAGGGCGATTCCGGATCGGCGCAGGACAGCTCCGCCGGCGTCGGATTGCGGCTGGTTAGCGCGAAGCCCGCCGTCGCATGCACATCCGCGCCCACCGCATAATCGAACTCGATCGAGGGATTGAGGCGGCTGAACCGGTGGCTGCCGTCGAGCGCATCGCCCATCCGGTCGTCCAGTTTCACCGTGTTGCGCGACCAGCGCGCCCCGGCCTCGACCGTCAGCGCGGGGGTCAGCGGAACTTCGGCGCTGGCGAAAAGCGCCAGATCGCTCATGCGGGTGACGACGTCGACCGGGATGATGCCCCCCTCCTCCGAGGTCAGCAGCAGGCCGAGGCCCTCGACCGAGCGGTCCTCCTCCAACTCGCCCAGTTCGGTGGTGGCGGTGAAGCGGGTACGCGCGCGTTCCCACGAAGCGCCGACGGCGAAGCGGCGAGTGCCGTTCTCGGTCTCGCGCTCGTCGAGCCACTGCAGCATGGCGCCGCCGCTGCGTGTGCGCTCTCGCCCGCGATTGAACACGGCGTAGTCGTCCACCGCCGGGTCGTTCACCACGCGGGCGCCGTTCGCCAGCAAGGGTTCCTCGAACTCGTCGTCGTCGCCGAGGCAGAGGTAGCCCGCATCGTCCTCGCAGGCGCCGAAGTCGGCGAGGTCGCCGTTGGCGCTCTTGCGGGTGAGGGTCTGCCAGTGGGCGCGCAGTTCGATGCGGCCGGTCTCGCCCGCCGCGATCCAAGGCGCGGCGACGATGCGCGCGAAGCGGGTGTCGGTGACGTCCGGCGTGGTGAACACCGCGTTCCACTTGGCGGCGAGCAGTTCGACCGGGGCGACGCCGTTGCCGGTGAGATCGGTGTCGGCGGCGAGGCCCTGCACCTCGATCCCCCATGCCCCGGCATCGTGGACGCCCTTGGCGAACACGCGCTTGAGCGTCGAGGGCGAGGCGACGCGCCAGCCGTCGTCATGCCGCGCCTCGGCGACGATCAGGAGGTTGTCGGCCTTGTCGCCCAGCCCCAGCGAGGCGCTGCCGCCCAGGCTGCCGACCGTGTCCACGTCCGCCTGCAGGCGCATGCCCGACAGGCTCACGCCATCATGCGTGGTCAGCAGCAGCGAGCCCGCCAGCGCATTGCGGCCCAGCACCGGGCTGGCATCGTTGAGCTGCGCGTTCGCCAGCGCCATTTCGGGAACCACGTCGAGCAGCACCACGTCGCCGAACGGCTGGTTGAAGCGCACCCCGTCGAGGTAGACCGCCATGCCCTGCTCCGCGCCCTGCAGCGCCGAGGCGGAGAACCCGCGCCAGGTGATCGCTGCCTGCCACGGGTTGCCGGTGGACTCGGCCAGCGTCAGGCCCGGCACGGTGCGTTCCAGCGCGCGGCCGAGATCGCGCTTGCCCGCGATGTCGAGCGCCTGCGGGTCGATCTCGCGCGCTTCGTCGAGGTCGATGGCGCCGCCCGGTGCGGTGACGACGATGGGCGCTTCCTCGGCCAGAACCGGCGAGGCCGAGGCCATCAGCCCGGCAATGACAAGACTTGTCTTTCGCATCCCTCGTGGCGCCTTTGCGGCGCCCTCCCCCTTCGAATGGCGCCTAGAGCATCCGGCGCAGCACGCCGTCCTTCAGCATGAAATGATGGCGCAGCGCCGCCGCGATGTGGCCGAGCACCAGCACCAGCAGCACCCAGCCGCCGATCTCGTGGAACTCGTGCCCCGCGCCGTAGATCGCGCTGCCCTTGACGACCGCGAGCTTGGGCCACTCGAACACCCCGAACCACGACAGCGGGTACTTGCCCGCCGAAGCGATGATCCAGCCCGAAAGCGGCATCGCGATCATGAACAGGTAGAGCACCCCGTGCACCGCATGGGCGAGGCCGACTTCCGCCCGGCTCATCGAGGCCGGGTACGGCGGCGCCTTCCACGCCATGCGCCAGCCGAGCCGCGCCAGCGAGAGCACCAGCACCGTCAGCCCGATCGCCTTGTGGACGGGTATCGCAAAGTGCAGCAGCCCGCTGGCGAGGTTGCCGATGATGAGCAATGCGATTATCCAGTGCAGCGTGCGCGCGCCGGCGTTGTACTTCATGGTGTTCATGGGTCTGACCTCCCGTGCGGCCCCGCTTCGGGCGGGCGTTCCGGAGGTAACTTACGATATTCCATCATGGCTGCGACTTCCGGTGATGGTGGCGCGTCGCCCCGGATCGGTTCCGGGACGACGCAAGGATCAGAAGAACAGGATGCCGCCCAGCGCGAGGGCGTCGCTCGACGCCGCGTTGCCGGAATGCGCCTTGGCCTTCGAATGGGTGTACTCGCCGATCAGCGTGACCCAGCTGGTCAGGCTGTAGCGGACCTGCCCGACCCAGCTCGAATTGGTGTCGACGAGGTTCGGACTGGCCAGCGCATCGGCGGCGTTGGCATAATGCAGCGAACTCTCGCCATAGCTACCGCCCACCGCGAACTTGCCGAAGCTGGCGAGCGCCTGAAGGTAGAAGCCGTCGCTCTTGCGGGCGTTGCCGAAGCCGTCGGTGTCGTGCAGCCCCAGTACCGTCGTGCCGAGGCCCTTGGCGGTGTAGTAGTAACCGACCGCCGTGATCGGACCCGCTGTGACCTTGCCGCCGAAGTCGAGGCCCTGTCCGGTGTAGCTCTGGCCGGTGATCTCGTTGTGGCGCTGCGTCACGCCGCCTGCCCAGGCGCGAAGGCCGATGCCGCCGAGCGTCGCGTCATAAGTGATCTTGCCCTGGAAGCCGGGCTGCGAGTTCTCCTGCGCCGGGCCGGTCAGCGAGGACAGCGGCTGGAACACACCCATCGATGCCTGCACGCCGCCGAAGCTGGGCGAGGTATAGGTGATCTGCGGCTGGAAGTCGGTGTAGATATAGCCCACGCCGATGCGGCCGAGCGTCGTGTTACCCGGTGCCACGTTGCCCCCCGGCGTGCCGGACGAGAGCAGAGTGATGTCGTTGAGGATCGCCTCCGACCCGAACAGCCCGATGTCGCGGCCGATCTTGAAGGTGCCGATGGTGGGCTTGCCGAAGGTCAGGTAGGTCTGGCGGAAATCGATGCCCGCCGTCGCCAGCGCGGTCGGCTGGCCGCCGTTGTTGGCGCCCAGCGCGCCCCATGCGGCCGAGTTGATGCCCGGATACATGCCGAAGAAGGCGCCGATGTCCCAGCCCTCCTGCTTCGTGCTCACCTCGACCTTGAGGAAGCCCGGCAGCAGACCGTTGCGCACCGCGCTGGAGTTGCGCGTGCCGACACTGGCGACGCCGCCGGTGACGGCGGTGGAGGCCGATGCACTCGCCGGGTTGTCGTGGACGTAGAAGCCGTTGACCGAGCCCGAGAACTTGATCGTCGCCGGGCCGACTTCGAGGCCGATGCCGCTCTCGGTACGCTTGACGTAGAGGCCGGGGTCACCGGCGGGCGCGGCTGCGGCGGGTGCCGAGGCCGGAGCGGGTGCGGAGGCTTCGGCCTGCTCCTGCGCGAGCAGCTCGGTGTAGTCCTCGTCGCTGAGAATGCCCTTTTCGTGCAGGCGCTTCAGAAGCGCCTCGCTGCTGCCTGCGTAGGCGGGTGCTATAGCCAAGGCGAGTACGCCCAGCGCGGCACCGCCGCGTAAAATGATCCGCGAAATCATGGATCCGTCCCCCGTTGGAAGTTGTCGTCTATTCCTGCGACTGAGGCGGACCATGCGGCCGGGGCGGGCGGCGCGAAATTGGACTTTGGGCAGTGGTACTTTGGGAGGATGGCGTTTGACCGAGGGGGCTTCGACAAGCTCAGCCTGAGCGGAAATGGGATAGAATTGAGGATTGGAAGCCTATTCCAAACCCCGCTCGTCCTGAGCTTGTCGAAGGACCACAGCGCTACCTCAGCGCCCCAGTGCCACGCCCCACGGCCCCTCGCCCGCCGGGATCGTCGCGGTGACCTTCATCGCCGCGAGGTCCACCAGCGAGAGGTCGTCACTCGCCCCATTGGCGACCAGCGCGCTACCCCCGCCGGGCAGGATCGCGAGGTGCCACGGCCGCGCGCCGACCTTGACGTAGCCGCGCACCTCCCCGCTCGCCACGTCCACCAGCGCGATGCTGTCCGCCCGGCCGAGCGCCACCACCGCCGTCTTGCCATCCGCCGTGAAGCGGATGCCACAGGGCATGACCTTGTAGTCCGGCGCACCCGGCGGGGCGAAGCGGATGGTCTTCACGACGTCCTTCGAAGCGACATCGGCGACCTGCACCACCCCGCCCACTTCCGCCGCGATCCAGACGTGCTTGCCATCGGGCGTGAACTCGACATGGCGGGGCCGCGCCTCGGTCTCCGTCTCCCCGGCGACGGTGTGGGTGGCGAGGTCGATCCAGGCGACCGAATTGTCCTCCTCGCTGGTGACCAGCAGCCACTTGCCGTCCGGGCTTTCCGCGACGCCTTCGGGCTCCTTGCCCACCGTCACCTGCCAGCCGACCTTGCGCGCGGAGAGGTCGATCGCGGTCACCGCGCCGTCGTCCTCGTTGGCGGCGTAGAGCAATTTTCCGTCGTGCGAGGCGAAGAACTGTTCCGGGTCCGCGCCCGATGGCAAAGTCGCCACCAGCGCGCCGGTGGCGGGGTCGCGAACTTCCACCGCATTGTCGGCGCTGGCACAGACGAGCACGTACTTGCCATCGCGCGTCATGGTGATCCCGCGCGGACGCTTGCCCACCGGCCACTGCGCCACCGCCTTTCCGCTCGCCAGATCGATGACGGTGACGGTCGAGGACCGCTCGTTGCTGACATAGGCGCGCGTCACGGCGCCATCGGCATCCTGCGCATGGGACGGGGCGGCATAAAGGGCGCAAAGCGCCAGCGCGAAAGTCTTCAGGCTTCTCTCCATACGCCGAAACCTACGCCTTCCGGCATCCGCAGCAATGGCACCTTGGTCTTGTACCATTGGCCAACTGGTCACCCGCCCGGACCCAAGGTTATCCGAAAGCAACATTCGGGAAGAGAAGCCAAGCGCAACCCGAAGTCGCAGAGGACACCTGATCCATGACCATTCGCATCGGCCGCGCGGTCCTGACCGTCGCCGCCGCCATCACCTCGCTTTCGATCGGCACCAATCTCTACGCGCACGGCGACGTCGTGCCGCAGCCGGTGGACACCTCTGCCCTGCCCGACATCGAAGGCGGCAACGACGTGTGGAAGACCGAGAACCCCTACTCGAAGAACGAGAAGGCGATCGCCATCGGCCAGTCAGCCTACGGCCAGAACTGCGCGCGCTGCCACGGCCTCGAAGCGATCTCCGGCGGCATCGCGCCAGACTTGCGCTATCTCGAACTGGGCTCGTCGGGCGACGAGTGGTTCGTCGAGCGTTTCCGCCACGGCTCGGCGCACGACGGCAAGGTCTACATGCCGCCCTTCGGTGACGTACTGGGCCAGAAGGCCGGCTGGGCGATCCGCGCCTGGCTGGAATCCAAGCACACGGACGAATAAGCGGTGGACCGCCGGTCCCTCATCAAGGGTCTCGGGGCCGTGGGGGCGCTTGCGTCCCTGCGGCCTGCCGCGCTCTGGGCCGCGCCGCTGGAGAAGGTGAAGGCGCTGGGCGCGCTGCGCGTCGGCCTCTACACCGACAACCGCCCATGGTCGTGGGACGAGAAGGGCAAGCCCCTAGGCATCGACGTCGATCTCGCCCATGCCCTTGCCGAGAAGCTGGGCGTGCGCGCCGACATCGCGCTGTTCACGGCGGACGAGGATCTGTCCGACGACTTGCGCAACGTCATCTGGCGCGGCGGGCTGCTCGGCTTCCAGCCCTGCGACGTGATGCTGCACGTCCCCTTCGACCGCCAGCTGATGGCGCGCGAGGACAACGTCACCTTCCTCGCCCCCTACTACCGCGAGAGCTTCGGCGCCGCCTGCGGTGAGGCAGCGGACTGCGAGGCGATGCCGGTGCGCTGGAAGGGCAAACGGATCGCGGCGGAACTCGACTCGATCCCCGACTTCTACTTGCTCGGCCATGCGGGCGGGGCCTTGTCGAAGGACGTCGTCCACGTCCCCACCGGCTACGAGGCGGTCATGGCCGTCGGCAAGGGCGAGGCGGACGCCGCCGTCGCCAGCACCGCGCAGATCGAGGCCGCCCTGCACGACGCACCCGACGCGGGCATCCTTCGCCGCAAGGGCTTCCTGCCCGCGATGCTCTCGCCCGGCTGGGACATCGGCATCGCGGTGAAGGAAAACAGCCGCAACCTGGGCTTCGCCATCGAGGAACAGTTCGCCGCGATGGCGAAGGACGGCCGCATGAAGGCGATCTTCGCGCGGTACGGCGTCGAGTGGAAACCCGCGCTGGCCTCGCAGACCGCGTAAAGCTCCGGAGGGGGACGGGGGTGCCGACTGCGACCGGCGCCCCCCGAACCGGGTTGATCCATGCGTTGTGCGCGCGGCCGGGGCTTCGACAAGGTCAGCCTGAGCGGGATGGAGAGGTTTACGCGACTTCCGCTCACCCTGAGCTTGTCGAAGGGTCAGGTGCAGCCTGTCGAAGCCCCATCGCACAAGGCCCCATCCTCCCAAGGTGCAATTTTGCCGCCCCTCTTACAGTCCTAGGCTGCATGCCGACGATCGGGGTTCGGGGGCATTTTCCCGAGACACGCACCCCCGGCCGAATACCCAAAAACGGAGGGACAGGATGAAGCGGCGTTTCACACATATACTCGCAGCCCTGACGGCAGCCAGCAGCCTCGCGGCAGTACCGCTCTCGGCCGCCGATGGCCCGACCAGCGCCGATCTGCTCAAGGACGCCGACACCCCCGGCGACGTGCTGACGTACGGCATGGGCCCCTGGCAGCAGCGCTTCAGCTCGCTCGACCAGATCAACACCGGCAACGTCGCCAAGCTGCTCCCGGTCTACGCCTCCTCGCTCGGCGGTGAGAAGCAGCGCGGGCAGGAGGCGCAGCCGCTGGTCTATGACGGCACCATTTACGTCACCGGATCGTACTCCCGCCTGTTCGCCTTCGATGCGCGCACCGGCGAGAAGAAGTGGGAATACAACGCCCGCCTGCCCGATGCGATCATGCCGTGCTGCGACGTGGTGAACCGCGGTGCGGCGATCCACGGCGACAAGATCATCTTCGCAACCCTCGACGCGCATCTGGTCGCGCTCAACCGCAACACCGGCAAGGTCGTGTGGAACAAGAAGACCGGCGACTATCAGGCCGGCTACTCGGCCACCGCCGCGCCGCTGATCGTCGGCGACAAGGTCATCACCGGCAACTCGGGCGGTGAATTCGGCGTCGTCGGCGCGGTTCAGGCGCGCAACGTCGATACCGGCGAGCTGATCTGGGAACGCCCGGTGATCGAGGGCCACGTCGGCACCCTCAACGGCCAGCCCAACGGCATGACCGGCAAGCTCAATGCCACCTGGCAGGGCGACTTGTGGAAGACCGGCGGCGGCGCGACGTGGCTGGGCGGCACGTACGATCCGGGCACCAACCTCGTCTACTTCGGCACCGGCAACCCGGCGCCATGGAACAGCCACCTGCGCCCCGGCGACAACCTCTACACCTCCTCCACGCTCGCCATCGATGCCGACACCGGCGTCATCAAGTGGCACTACCAGACCACCCCGCACGACGGCTGGGACTTCGACGGCGTGAACGAGTTCATCCCCTTCGACGCCACCATAAAGGGCAAGGCGATGAAGCTGGGCGCGAAGGCGGACCGCAACGGCTACTTCTACGTGCTCGACCGGACGACCGGCAAGTTCATCTCCGCCAACCGCTTCGTAATGCAGACCACCTGGGCCGACGGCATCAACCCCAAGACCGGCCGCCCCAACGTGATCGACGCGGGCCGTCCGGGCGCGCCCAGCGGCACCGAAAAGGGCAAGCCGGTGTTCTCCAGCCCGTCGTTCCTAGGCGGCAAGAACTGGATGCCGATGGCGTACTCGAAGGACACCGAACTGTTCTACGTCCCCTCGAACGACTGGGGCATGGACATCTGGAACGAACCGATCGCCTACAAGAAGGGCGCGGCGTACCTAGGCGCGGGCTTCACCATCAAGCCGATCGCCGAGGACCACATCGGCGTGCTGCGCGCCATGGACCCCAAGACCGGCAAGATCGTGTGGGAGTACAAGAACAAGGCCCCGCTGTGGGGCGGCGTGCTGACCACCCACGGCAACCTCGTCTTCACCGGCACGCCTGAAGGCTATCTCAAGGCGTTCGACGCCAAGACGGGCCAAGAGCTGTGGAAGTTCCAGACCGGCTCAGGCGTAGTCGGCTCGCCCATCACCTGGGAGCAGGACGGCGAGCAGTACGTCGGCGTCATGTCCGGCTGGGGCGGCGCGGTGCCGCTGTGGGGCGGCGAAGTGGCCAAGACCTTTAAGGAAATCAGCCAGGGCGGCATGCTCTGGGTGTTCAAGATCCCCAAGTAACGCAACCCTGAAATGGCGCGCCGGTTACCGCTGGCGCGCCATCCCTCCCCGGGATAAAGACATGGAAACACTCGCCGTCACGGAAAACAACATGGGCGAATATGGGGCACCCGACCGCGTTCTGATCGTCGACGACCACTCGCTGGTCCGCGACGGGCTACGCTCGATCTTCGACGATGCCTTCCCCGACTGCACGATCCTCGAAGCGGACAGCCTCGAAGCGGCGCTGCGGGTGCTGGACGAAGCGGGCGACGTCGATCTCGTGCTGCTGGACCTCAACATCCCCGACGTCTCGCACCTCTCCGGCCTGCAGGCGGTGCGGGACAAGTTCCCCGCCACTCCGGTGGTTATGGTCTCCGGCGTGACCGACCGCAACGTGGTGCGCGACGCGCTGGCGGCGGGCGCGGCGGGTTTCGTGCCCAAGTCGCTCAAACGCGCCGCGATCGTCGATGCGCTGCAGCAGGTGCTCTCGGGCGAGATCTACATGCCCGACCTGCCCGGAGACGAAAGCGCGGCGGCCGAGGAAGACCTCATCCGCGCCCGCATCGACACCCTCACCCCGCAGCAGCGCGTGGTGCTGGGGCATCTGGTGGCCGGACGGCTGAACAAGCAGATCGCCTATGAACTCGACGTCTCGATGACGACGGTGAAGGCGCACGTCTCGGCGATCCTGCAGAAGATGAACGTGTTCAGCCGCACGCAGGCGGTGATCATGGCAGGCAAGATCGGCTTTCGGGGGTAAGGAAGCGCTGGCGCTCCGCCGCCGGCGTTCCTAACACTGCCGCCTATGAGCCGAGACCCCTTGCGCCCGCGCGCCGCCTACCGTGCTTTCGTCCCCCTGACTACGCGGTGGCATGACAACGACGTCTACGGCCACGTGAACAACGTGGTCTATTATTCGTACTTCGACACGGCCGTAAACACCTGGCTGATCGAGGCGGGCCTGCTCGATATCGAGACCGGCGACCCGATCGGCGTCGTGGTGGAGACCGGCTGCCGCTATGCCGCCTCGGTGCATTTCCCGCAAAAGCTGGAAGTCGGCATGACGGTGGCGAAGCTGGGCACCAGCAGCGTGTCTTATCACCTCGGCCTGTTCGTCGAGGGCTCGGAGGAACCGGCCGCCGAAGGGCATTTCACGCACGTCTATGTCGGACGCGAAAGCCGCCGCCCGGTAGCCTTGCCCGATAACTGGCGCGAGAAGCTGGCTAAGCTAGCCTGATCAAGCAGGGCCTTCGACAAGCTCAGGCTGAGCGGGGTTCGGGGGTAAAACTACTCTTTAATCCGCTCAGCCTGAGCTTGTCGAAGGCCCCACAGTCACAGCACGTCCATCTGCCGCAGCAGCGCCCGCAGCTGCGCCGGCTTCACCGGCTTGTTCAGCAAGGGCAGCGCCAGTTCAGCCAGTTGCGCCTTGGTTTCCGGCCCGCGATCGGCGGTGATGACCATCGCCGGGACCGCCCGCCCCGCCTTCTCGCGCAGCATCGCCACCGCGCGGTCACCGGTCAGCCGGTCATCGAGGTGGTAGTCCACGATCAGCATCGCCGGTCCCTGCTCCAGCGCAGCCAGTGCGGCCGCGTCGGATGGATCGTTGGCGGTCACCACGTCCAGCCCCCAGTTCTCCAGCAGTGCTTCCATGCCCGCAAGGATGCCCGGATCGTTGTCGATCACCAGAACCAGCCCGCCTGCCCCGGCGCGCGGAGCGGCGGGCATCGCGCCCGGCTCCTCCAGCGAGGCAACCGGGTCCACGCGCGGCAGGCGGATCGAGAACGCCGCCCCCGTCCCTGGCGCGGTGTCCAGCTCGATCGCATGGCCCAGCATCGTCGTGACGCGGCGCACGATGGCGAGCCCCAGCCCCTTGCCGGGTATCTTCTGCGTCTTGCCGACGCGGCGGAACTCCTCGAAAATCTCGTCGCGATCGACCTCGGCGATGCCCGGCCCGGTATCGCGCACGGTGACG